>NZ_JAYTLQ010000003.1:0-30999 GCF_043729335.1 Crenothrix sp.
AGCTTGTCGAACCATGATCGGCTTAACCGCCCACCCTTCGACAGGCTCAGGCCGAACGGTTAAGCCTTGCACCGTGTCCCGCCTTAAGTGGGTAGCCGGATTCGATTATAAAGCTCGATAACTATCACTATTGAATATACAAAAACAGGATTTTGTCTATGAAGAACAGCATATTGACTTCTACCGTATTAGTTGTGGGTACGTTTTTTACATCTCACGCTATGGCTGAGACAGCTGTGGTTGATGTAATGAACCTTGTCGGGGGGGTTATACCGGATCCAGTCATTGAGCCAACTCCGACTCCCGATCTCTTCGTTGCTATTGATCCAAAAATAATGGAAGTAACAGCTGATCCAGGCATCATTACTATTGATCCACTACCGTTGGAGGTTATGCCTGATCCAGACACTATTGCGGTTGATCCAATAATAATGGAAGTTACGGCTGTAGATGCAGACATTACTACCGATCCGTTAGAACTTACACCTGATCCAGGTATTATTGAAGATAGCATTAAACCAGTGCCCGTAAACTATATCCCCGTTTCAGGAACAATTAAGACATTTGGTCAATTAAAGCCCACTTGTCATGGCATGACCGCGACTATTGTGGGGACACAAGGTTCTGATAAATTAACGGGAACACCAAAACGCGATGTTATCGTAGGTTTAGGTGGCAACGATATTATCAATGGTTTAGGTGGAAACGACGTTATTTGTAGCAATGAAGGTGATGATACGATTACAGGTGGTTTAGGAAATGATTATATAGAAGGTGGTGCAGGTAACGATACTCTTCAGGGAAATGCGGGTAATGATACAGCCAATGGTGGTGCGGGTGATGATTTGATTACCGGTGAAGCCGGTGATGATAAATTGATCGGTGATGCAGGCGATGACCAAATAAATGGTGGTTCTGGAAAAGATACAATATCCGGTGGCGCAGGCCAAGATCAAATCGCTGGTGGCACAGGTAAAGATACCCTAAATGGAAATGCTGATAATGATGCTATCAATGGTGGCTCGGATGACGACAAAATTTCTGGCGGTGCGGGCAACGATATTTTGGTAGGTAGCGGAGGCAACGATAACTTGAGCGGCGAAAGTGGCAAAGATTCGGTTTCCGGTGGCCTAGGTAATGACAGCATATCTGGCGGTTTAGGCACGGATGATCTTTCAGGTGATGAAGGCAATAATAAAATAGATGGCGGTAAAGGTTCAGCCGATAACTGCATGCCACATCCACTAAAAAAGCAAAAAGGCAAAGATAAAAATGTAGGTTGTGAATCACATAACTCTAAACATGAACAAGAGTTAAGTGACGACTAATTTATAACATAAGTTAAACGAATAAATAACTCAGCAATATCTCTAAAAGTCAGCCCATATAAACTGGTGATAACAAGATTAGTCTCGTTATCACCAGCAAACATCCTCTTCAAGTCTAGTTCATCCGCCGTTCAAACCCTGCGACTTAAGTCCTCACAAATTTACTGCTTCCATAACAGCCTCCGCAGCGTGGGTTAAATACGATAAAATGTAAAAATTATCCCCACGGGAAAAGCAAAGCCAATCCCTGTGCAATTTTTACAACGGCAATATTAACCATGACCCAAACCCGTCAGTTTAAACAATTTTATTACTTGGCATACAGCGTATGTGCATTAACTTTAATAAGTTGTACCCCAGTTATCGCGGTTAGCGATGTTCCTGTAGACAACCGCTCCTACCAACACGGCCTGGATTTTGTGCCGTTACCCGATGGCAACTATTATCTGGTGTGGGCGAGTTCCGGTAATCCACCTACAGGTGCAAAACCAGATGGTAGTTGGCCGCATGATATTTATTATTCAAAGATTAATCCCGCAAATCCCAAAATCACCCCACAGATCCTCATTGCCAATCCAGAAGCGCAAGAACCTGCCAGCACCGCCATTTCCTCAGATGGTAATATTATGGTCACCACAGAAGACGGCTGGCATACCCCAAATGAAGTTGCCCAACGTTATGGCGTATATGATCTCAATTTGAATCCTGTGCTGCCTTATCCACGCATGGCTTATGATGGCGGACATTCGGGGCACGTTGCTGCCGTGGATAATCATTTTGTCATTTTTTATTCTGATGACTGGGTGAGTGGCGGCGGCGTTGACAACTTAGGATCGGGCAATGATGTGAAGGCATTAATCTACAGTTCTAAAGGTAAACCAGAAGGTGCTGTGGATGTTGCGGTAGGGGATGCCAGCCGTGACTGGTGGCCTCTTGTAGCGGGATCAAAAACCCGTGCCGCTTTAGTGTGGCAACGTTATGTAGATAAACAAACTTACAGCAGTTTAATGATGTCCATACTGGATGTTAAACAGAAAAAGCTGGTGTTAAAAAATCTAGAGATAGAAACCTCGGTTAAATATTACACTTATAGCGTGGCTTATTTGCCCTCAATTGAACGATTTTTGATACTCGGCGCTTATCAAAATGGCGGCGGCTTTGGGTATTTACTGGATCAGGATGGCCATATCATGGCATCAAATAAAACATTGCCCGCTATCGTTCGCGAATCTCAATCTATAGTATTAGAACAATCTGGACAGGTGAAGGTTGCCCAGCCCATAGCGCCAACAGGGCTTGCAGTACTTGCTGTTACGTCTTCCAGTATCGATGTAAAATCGACCATCGTGGATGATTATCAATGGCAGTATCTAGGCACAGATGGCATTTTTGTGAACCCAAAAACCGTGTATATTGTTTCTGCTTCTCCTTCAGGATTGGTAGAGAAAACCTTTCATCTTCCTGATAATAACTAAAAAAGGCTCAGCACATGGCCGTGTTATTGATAAAAGCGTAATAGCGCAGCAAATCCGCTGGCGTATCCACATCCCATTGTTTTTTTATTTCAACGTGCTGAAAATTGTACTGTGTGATGCGTTCGCGGGTTTTTGCCATGACCTGTGGCTTGCCCCAGGGAATGTCATCAAATGGCTCAGGGTGGGCTTGGTTAAGGCCAATCATGACATAACCGCCATCCTCTGCCGGTGCCAAGACAATATCATTGCCATCCGTTAACGCGGTTAATGCTGCTACTAAATCTGATTGCATTAACGATGGGCAATCGCAACCGATAATTAAAGCATGGCGATAGGTCTTTAATGCCGAGCAGAAAGCATGGTGCATGCGCTCACCTAAATCATTACCGTGCTGTTGTCTAAGTGAAATAGTGTACTGGGTTGTGATTGAAGCAAAAAATGTATGCTCGGTAGAGGGGCTACACCACAGTTGTACTGGGCATAGCTTGCTTTGGGTGACCAAGTCCAGCGTTTTCAAACTAAGTTCAGTATGTACGTCTACACATTGCTCAGGTGTTAATGCACTGGCCAAGCGAGTTTTAACCTGTCCTGCAACCGGCGCTTTACAAAAAACCATTAAAACGGCATTGGGGTATTGATACAGCATTAATCCCGCCGCAGAGGTTTAAAAGGCAGCAATAATAAGCGCATAAAGCCTAAATCGGTTGGCTTACGAAAAGCATTTAAACCAATAGGCATGGTCGATTGCGCGTGTTGGCTTTTTGCCGTATAGGTTTTGCACATACGGTCCCAGCAGGAAATAGAAAAACCATAATTACTGTTGGTTTCAGCAGGTAGGGTTGAATGATGAATACGGTGCATATCCGGCGTAATAATAAGCCAGCGCAATAGTTTATCGGTTTTTTCAGAAAAACCAATATTGCTGTGATTAAACGTTGCCGTACCATTAAGTATGATTTCAAAGGCAATAACTGCGAGTGGATGAGCCCCCAAAATAATAATACAAATGACTTTATAAACCATAGATAAAACAATTTCCAGCGGATGAAAACGCACCGCTGTCGTGGCATCAAACTCTAAATCAGTATGATGAATTTGATGTAACCGCCACAATAATGGCCACTTATGCAGCGCAATGTGTTGGCCATAAATGGCAAAATCCAGCGCTAGCCAAGAGATAAAAATTGCCAGCCATTCCGATAAAGAAAACTGGTTTAATAGCCCCCATGAATGCTGTTTTGCGGTTATTGCGCTCAAATAAGCAAGGCTACCTACGGTAAAACGCATCAGCAGCATATTAAATGCAGCCAAACCTAAATTAATCGGCCAGCGTTGTTTGCGGCTTATGGAAGTGTGTCTTTTGGGTTTTAAATACTCCCAGCAAATCATGATGCCGAAAATGCCTAGGGCAGCGGATAGGCGAATCAGGTTTTCCATAGTTTTCCGTCACGGTAAAGCTTTGCTAATTCCGAAGGGGCAGCGCCAAAATAGTAACGTACACGTATTAGCCACATTAGCAAGATGGTTTTGCGAATTCCAAACTGTTCCCAGCGCCGCGCAGAAGTCGTTACTTTGGCTTTTAAACACAGCGGTGGACCAATTTTTTTTAATAGATGGCATAAGGCAATATCTTCCATAAGCTCAATTTCAGGATACCCGCCGATATCGAAAAAAGTAGTCCGTGTAACAAAAATAGCCTGATCGCCAGTCGCTATCCCAGTAAGACGTGAGCGCCAGTTAATCATGTGTGCGACGATTTTTAATACTAAATGCTGGCTATCTAGCTGAATGTCAAAACGTCCCCAGTGCGTATTATTTTTTTCCGATTGCTCTTGAAGAGAAGCTAACGCATTGTCTGGCAAATAAGTATCAGCATGCAGGAAAATAAAAACATCACCGCTCGCTTTTGTTGCGCCGTTGTTCATTTGTTTGGCACGGCCACGCGGTGACAAAATAATTTTATCGACTAAAGCTAATGCCTGGATGCGTGTGGTATCGGTACTGCCGCCATCAGCAATAATAATTTCACAGTGTTGTCGTAAGGGCTGCAAAGCCAGCAAACACGCCTTAATATTTTCAGCTTCGTTCAGGGTAGGAATAATAATGGAGAAAATCATCTAGGTATTACCGCCATTAAATAGAGACGCAAGATTTTGCGTCTCTACGGTGTGGGTATGACGTGAGTGTGAAACAGCCTAATTAAAAACTTAACCAGCCCGAGCCAAAGGAATTGGCAAATACCAAGCTAACAATGGTCATGAGTTTAATTAAAATATTTAAAGCAGGGCCGCTGGTATCTTTGAAAGGATCGCCAACGGTATCGCCGACAATTGCCGCTTTATGTGAATCAGAGCCCTTGCCGCCGTACTCACCGGTTTCGATGAGTTTTTTGGCATTATCCCAAGCCCCGCCAGCATTCGCCATCATAACGGCCAGCAAAAATCCAGAAGACATCGTCCCCACCAGAAGTCCAGCCAGTGCTTCTTTACCGAGCACATGCCCTACCACAATCGGTACGATAACCGCCAATGCGCCTGGCAAGATCATTTCACGTAAAGCGCTTTCAGTACTAATGCCCACGCAAGCTTTATAATCCGGCTTGCCCGTGCCTTCCATTAAGCCTGGAATTTCATGGAACTGGCGACGCACTTCCAGCACAATTTCATGGGCTGCTTTACCGACGGCCATCATGGTCAAGGCTGAAAACAAGTACGGCATCATGGCACCAATTAAAATGCCTGGTAGCATGGTTGGGCCTAAAATGTTCAAGCTTTCTATTTTTGCCGCAGTCACATAAGCTGCTAATAACGCTAAAGCAGTTAACACAGCGGAACCAATCGCAAAACCTTTACCAGTAGCGGCTGTGGTGTTACCCAAGCTGTCCAGTGCATCAGTACGATGACGCACTTCTTTGGGCAGGCCACTCATTTCTGCAATACCGCCGGCATTATCGGCAACAGGGCCGTAAGCATCGGTAGCTAAGGTTACGCCCAGTGTACTCAACATGCCTACACCTGCCAAAGCCACTGCATAAAGACCTGCCGCCATGGTGCCATCGGCTTTATAACCTAACCAGATACTACCCAATATGGCAAATGCCGTGATTAATACCGGCGCAACTGTACTCATCATGCCCACTGCCAAACCTTGAATAATCGTAGTCGCAGCCCCCGTTTGAGTGGCTTTAGCAATCGCTTGAGTAGGTTTTTCGGTATAGGCGGTGAAATACTCCGTGGTATAGGCAATGCCGTTACCCGCAATCAAGCCCACTAGAATAACTAGCCAATAGTTGAAATGTACACCAGAGACAATAACACAGAACAAAGACAGCACTAAAACAACAGCAGATGCACCCCAGACTGAATCACGCAAGGCCTTTAACAAATCGTCCAGACTAGCATTTTCATCAATTTTTGCAACTTGCTTATTCAAATAATACATGGCGCGTTTTTGCAACGAGGTCGATGCATCAGGTATTGCTACCGTAACATCCGCTGCTTTGCCAATAACTTTATAGATGCCAAACAAGCTGGAAATAACGCCGACCGCCGCTACCAAAAACGGTAAGCCGATGAAAGCCGCCGCTGATTTACCACCGATTGCCGCGCCCAATGTAGCGGCGGCAATGATTGAGCCACTATAACTTTCAAATAAGTCAGCGCCCATGCCGGCCACATCACCGACGTTATCACCGACGTTATCAGCGATAACCGCAGGATTACGTGGATCATCTTCGGGGATACCTTTTTCAATTTTGCCGACCAAATCCGCCCCGACATCAGCGGCTTTGGTAAAAATACCTCCGCCAACACGGGCAAACAAAGCGATACTGCTGGCACCAAAACCAAAACCGGTAATATAAACCAAATGGTTAGGGTCGCCTTTGAATATCAGGTATAACACAGTCATGCCGATCAAACTGAAGCTGACCACCGACATGCCCATGATAGCACCGCTACCAAACGCTACCCGTAAGCCTTCATGAAGGCCACGGCTGGCCGCAGCGGCAGTACGCACGTTGGCGCGCACGGCAACATACATACCCAAATAACCCGCACCAGCTGAAGCTACTGCGCCGATGACGAAACACAGTGCAGTTTGCCATTGTAAAAATGTGGTAATAACAACCGCGACTATAGCAACAAAAATGCCTATTACGCGATATTCCCGTGATAAAAATGCTGATGCGCCCTCTTGAATAGCCGCAGCAATCGTTTGCATGGTCTTATTGCCAGTGTCATAGCTAAGAACGTGCCGTAATTGCCAGAGTACAAACCAAACTCCGACGAGTGCCATTAATAATGCGACAACAACTGATGCAGATGTTTGTGACACCACATACCCTCCTCAAATTATAATTATTTATTGTTATGTTTATATCTTAGTTGACTTGAAAATAGTAAGTTACCTGCCATATACCAACACAATAATGGCTTTTAAGACCATGAGTGTAATTAGATTTGACGGATTATTTCCAGATAAGCCAAGCCAGGGGGTAGGTTACTTAAAAGTTCTCCTAACCACAATAAAAAACTGGCATAAGTAGATTTTTGTGCTAACTGAGGGTCACCACACGAAATCGGGAAGAGCCGAAACATCATGTGTTGTGTGCTGTTGATCTTTTTTATTTGTCCCAGTTTAAGCGGGTAGGCAAACCTGCTAACCATGAGTCAATCTCACTCACCGCAGTACGTGCCAAATAAGCAAAACCTTGCACAGCCCCTTCTGCATCTGCTGATGGACTTAAACGTTGCCATTGAAACTCGCGCGTTGCCAAAGGTTTGTTGTCGCTTGAAAAGGCAGTAACCGACATCCGCATAAAGACTTTGGCCTGTTTGGCGCTGGTAAATTGCTGCTCAAAATCTAAAAAAACAATCGATAAAGGATAGCGTAACGCGTTGGCTTGCATGGTTAACTGTTGTTTAAACAGCTCTGGAGGCGTGGCAATCCATCGGTGCAGCATATAAAAATTAACCTGCGTAGGTGATTTGTACAATAAACGGTAGCGAATGCGCGTATCCCAAAGCCACTTGGGGGCATCGATATCAATGGTGGGGATGGCGCGTTTATTGGAATAAATAACCGTTGGCGCCAGACCAAAATCATGGACATCCGGTTGCTTGGGGGTAATTCCACAGCCTGTTAACAGCACTGTCAAAACAAATGCCAAACTATAGCGTATCGGTATCATGGTTATTCCTCATAGCCTGGTTCGCCTGGGCCGGGTGTTTGTTGTTTAGGCCCCAGTAACAGGGCTTGGGGATTGTTTTCCAGCATCATGGCAATGCGTTTAACTTGTTGGCTGGTAGATTGCAAGTCGGCCAGTAATGCATTGGCCTTAGGAAGCGTGGTTTCTGATAGCATGTTGCCTGCGTTTTTACCGCTATCTACCAGCCCTTCGGCTTTATTAATAAAACTACCGGTTTTTTGGCTTAGTTTTTTGACTTCTTTGGTGAGGCTTTGTAAATCAGCGGTTAAATTATTAATATGAGCCAGCGTTGTGCTGGAGTCTTTCGACAAGCCATCAAAATGCGTTAAGGTTTTGTGCGCATCCGCGCTAAGTTCAGGTACGCCAATGAGTGCCTTATCAATGCTCTTTTGCAAGGCGTTTAATTTGTCGGTAAGGCTTTTTATATTACTGAGTATGCCGCCGATGTTTTTTTCATTTTCATCACTTAATATCGCGCTCAAACGCATCATCAAATGATCGGCTTTTTTTAACAGCACGTCTCCGGAATCCAGTAATTTATCGGTAATAGACGGCTTCAAAGGAATGCGGTAGCCACTGTTTTCGCCTGGAAGAAGTTTTTCACGGTTCTTGCTGGTGTCTTCCAGTTCCAATTGGTTAAGGCCGGTGACGCCTTTTAAATGCAGCGTCGCATACACACCTTTGGTTAATATCACTTCCTTGTCAACTTCAATGCCAATCAGGATAGTGCCTGCATTGACAGGGTCAAAATTGATGTGGGTAACCTTACCCACAGGAATACCGCGAAAAAATACCGTGGATTCAGGGTTCAGCCCGGAAACAGAAGATTGCGTGGCCACGATATAGTTGTCGCGTTCACGTTCAAGATGGCCTATCCAGTAAATGATAGCTACCGTTGCTGTGATTAAGGCCAGTAAAAATAAACCGGTCATTAAGGCATGGTTGGTTTTACCCATGAGTCGTCTCTTTGTACTGAAATACTCGCTGGGCGCGGGTATTATGAAAAAATTGCTGGATAAACGGGTGTTGCCCTGCCAGCACTGCCTCTAAGGTGCCAAACGCAATCAGCTGCTGATCTGCCAATACCGCTATTTTAGTACACAGATCCCGTAATACATCCAGGTCATGGGTGACTAAAACTACAGTAAACTGAAGCTCTTTATGCAATTGCTGGAGCAAGTCGACAAAATCCTGACTGGCAATGGGGTCAAGTCCTGCGGTGGGCTCATCCAGTAACAGCAAATCAGGCTCAGTTATCAAGGCTCTGGCCAGTGCTACGCGTTTAATCATACCGCCGGATAAATCTGCGGGTTTAAGTTTGGCATCATTGTCTGTTAATCCTACTGTGGTTAATTTCATCAGCACCAAACGCTCTATTAGAGGCTCATCTTTTATACCAAGTTCACGTAACGGAAAGGCTATATTATCAAAAATATCCAAGGCGCTGAATAATGCACCCTTTTGAAACAGGACACCACAGCTTTGCAAAGCGGCTTTCCTTTCTGTAGCCTTATCAAGATGTTGCAATGATTTTCCCATCACAAATACTTCACCTTGACTGGGTTGATGAAGGCCAATAATTTCCCGCAATAACGTGGTTTTGCCGCCGCCGGATGCACCCACCAATCCCAGTATTTCACCTTTTTCAAGACACATATTAATGTCTTTATGCACCACTTTTCCAGGGCCTTGGTCGGTATCCTCAAAACGTGTATAGACGTGTTCAATGCGGATGGCGTAATTATCGTTACCTAAATCTGTGCTCATGGCATACCTACATCCATTAAGAGTATGGCAAAAATAGCATCAATCATAATCACTGCGGTAATGGCAGCAACCACAGAATTAGTGGTTTCACGGCCCAGGCTTTCTGTATTGGGTTTAATACGAAAGCCAAAATGGCAGGCGACCAGCGCAATAATTAAACCAAATACCGCACTTTTACCCAAGCTGATAAAGACATTAATTAACGGTACCGTATCGGGCAGTTGAATAAAAAACTGGTGGTAATTAATATCCAGGGTAAATTGTGCCGAAAGCATGCCGCCTATAAGCGCAGCGGCATTGGTCCAGACGCTGAGTAACGGCATGGCAACGGTAAGGGCGGCGACTTTGGGCAAAATTAAACGTAAAGAATGCGAGATACCCATCGCAGACAGCGCATCAAGTTCTTCGGTAACGCGCATAATACCAATTTGTGCAGTCATGGCAGAACCTGATCGCCCCGCCACTAAAATAGCGGCTAGTAATGGCCCTAGTTCACGGATGATGCTGATGCCCAGAATGTCGATAATATAAATTTCTGCGCCAAATAACTTTAGTTGCAATGCCGATAAATAACTTAACACAATACCAATCAAAAAACCCACCAAGGCAGTAATACCCAGCGCTTTAACGCCGGCCTCATAAATCGTATTGGAAATTTCTGCCCAAGGGACAGCATTAGGATTAACAATCAGATACCCGCTGTCTAATACTAATTGGCCTAATAACCCTACACCATTCAGCAACTGGTCTTTTACCTCTTTCAGTTGATCGTAGCTTTGGTTTAAAAATGTATTTAAAGTGGGCTTTTTTGGCTCTGGCGTGGGTATTTTTTGGTTTTGCCAGCGCTCAAAAAGCGCTTGATGCTCTGGTTTTATAGTCAGCGAGGTGGGCATTTTTTCACCCCAGGCCTGCCATAACATCAATGCCGTTGAGCTGTCCAGCTTGCTAATTGCCGATAAATCCCAAAGGTTGTTTTTGTCTGTTGCATACTGTTTAATATCTTGGCGTTGTTGGTTAGCGACAGCGACACGGCGTAAATCCCAACCACCTGATAGTATAATTTTATGTTGCCCTTGTTGTTCAGCGATTTCTATTGTAGGCGGCAAGGATTCAATGGGATTATCAGGCATGGCGACAATTTGGCTCATCAACGTAGGGGGTTCAGTTTAGCTGATTCTATCAGGCAATAGTATTTAGAAACAGGTTGTGTTATCGGGCCACTATTGACAACAGCTAATATTGGCGTAAGTTTGCCTAAGTAATGAATAATGTTATCGGTAAGGCCATTGGTTTTATAACTAACTTTTTTCGCTGGAAATCACGACACCAAAGAAATTAAGCCTGTATTATGGCAAGTTAATACTTTTTGTGAACAAAACTGAACATCAAAAAATTATAAGGCTAAAAAGGATGAGTAAGTATTATATCGGCTTATCGGTAACGTACCATGATTCGGCACTGGCGATTATTGATGAGCACGGGGAGGTGTTATTTGCTGAAGCTACCGAACGTTATTTGCAAAACAAACGTGCGCTTAACTGCGAACCCGATCAATTATTCAGGTTAGCGGAATTATTAGCGCAATATTGCCCCAATCCCACTCATCTTGTGATTGCCACCAACTGGCGTAATAAGCGTCCGCTGTATGAGTCGTTAATGTCTGGCCTGGGCTTTTTATCTGCGCCGGGTTTATTAAAAAAAGGCATTAAAAAACTGTGTTCACCGTTGCAAAATTACCAGCTCCATCACATGATGGCGTGCCAGCGTAGCAGCATTGAACGTGCCGGTTTAAATGCAGTGCGTATTATTCAAGAATATTACCCCAGCTGTACGCTGTCATTTGAAGATTACGACCATCATCTTACCCATGCCGCCACCGCTTGCTACAGCAGCCCGTTTGAACAGGCGGCATGTGCCGTCATCGATTCTTACGGCGAACACGGGGCTATGGCGTTTTACCGCTACAGTAACCGAAAGCTTGAACGAATCCACGAAACACGCGGCATAGCAACAGCAAGTCTGGGGTTGTATTACATGAAGATTACCGAACTGTGCGGTTTTGATTGGTTAAAAGGTGAAGAATGGAAAGTCATGGGCTTAGCGTCTTATGGGCAGCTGAACCAGGCGTTTTATGATGCTTTAGCCGCCACTGTTCAAATTGATGGCTTTGATTGTCGCCACACTTCAAACAGCGTAGTTGAGAAGCTAGATAAATTGGATGCGTTTAAACAGCATCCCGATGCTCCAATTAACCTAGCCGCTGATTTAGCCTTTACCGGCCAAGTGTTTTTTAGCGATACGGTGACGCGTCTGTTAACGCATCTGCAATCCGTAACCGGTTACGAAAATCTGACTTTGGCAGGCGGGTGTGCGCTAAATTCTTCTTACAATGGCCAAATTACCACGCGTACCCCTTTTAAACACGTGCATGTTCCGTCTGCGCCAGCGGATGACGGTTGTGCGTTGGGCGCTGCTTGGCTGGCTTTTCATAGCCATCAACCACAACCTGCACATCCGGCAAAATTGTTATCGCCTTATTTGGGTTCAAAGATAGACAGTGAAGCAATACAGCGGCTTATAAAATATAATGGCGCTTTGAATATTCAATATTTGCCAAATAATATTTGTCAGGCGACTGCGGCTTTATTGGCTGAAGGCAAATTGGTAGCATGGGTGCAGGGCAGAGCGGAGTTTGGCCCAAGAGCGTTGGGCAATCGTTCTATACTAGCCGATTCCCGCCATGCCAGCATGCAGGATCATATTAATTTGAATGTTAAATTCAGGGAAAAATTCCGGCCATTTGCGCCATCAGTATTACACGAGCATGCTAGCGACTATTTTGACAACTGTCAGGAATCACCGTATATGGATAAAACGCTGCATATTAAAGACACCGTACAAGCGCGTGTTGCGGCGGTGTGTCATGTGGACGGCACCGGGCGTTTGCAAACTGTCAAACGTGAATGCAATCCAAAATTTTATGAACTCATCGAGCATTTTTACCAGCTTACCGACGTGCCCATGTTGCTCAATACCAGTTTTAATGTCATGGGCAAACCGTTGATTCATACACTGGAAGATGCGCTTGCGGTATTTTTAACCACCGGCTTGGATGTGCTGGTGATTAATGACTATTTGATTACCAAACCGCATTATGAAAGCACACAGTCACCCTTTTGATCCAGGCCTGCAGCCGGTATTTTCAGGGCTGGCCAGTACATCTTTAGATAAACTGCCGGATAGCCGTGAGTTGTTTTTTGGGCTTATCCACAGCAGCGAACACCCCGAAATTTTGCCGCAAGCCTATTGTTATCTAAAACAACAATTCTGGGAAGTGGAGCAACTGTATGGTGAACAGTTGTCCCGTGTTTATCAGCCCGATTGCCTTGCTCAGTTAAACGTAAAATCTACGCAAACGCCGCTAAAAAACCATGAAGACTTAAGCCATTACGCGCCCGTTATTTTAACTGAATTTTATAGTTTATCCGCAGTATCACAAGCAGCTACCAGTCTATCGCCACTTGCCGTTGATATTATGGCGGTGTATTTAAAGCTAACCGGCAGCGACTCCTATGTGCCACTTTTTAAAGGGCTGTTGCAGCTGTGTGGATTAAATCTCCCGGCTTTACACAGTCGGGCATTTATTCAACAAGCTGACATTGATGATAGCCTGTTTAATTTTGCCGTCTTACAACTGGCGTTTATACTGCATTGCCGGACATTTTTTGCGGAAATGTTGGGCTTTACCTTGGCATGTTGTCAAACAGCACTGTTTTCAGAGGATGACGTTAGCGAGCCTGTTCATCAGTTTATAGCAAGCAGACAGCGGCTATTGAGTGCTCAAATACCCGCTATTACCGCTATTATTGAAGATTATATTGGCTTGTTCCCAGAACACACTGCAACGCTTTGGTATCGGGTGCAAAGCGGTTTTTATTTGTATCAGCAACAAGTCCAATGTTGTCAATTAGCACAACACTATGATTCCTTATCGCCACAGCAGGCTATTGTGCAGTTGTTACAGCGTATAGCCCCTAAAGCGGTAGGCCATCACGGTAATATTAAGCTCGCCGATAAAGGCCTGGATGAATGGTTTGCACAAGACCCATTCAAGGGGGAAGAGTTTCAGGCCGCCTTAAAACAATCTGCTTATATTAATAAAACCATGCCTGAGCGCAGCGTATTACTAAAGTTATTTGACTTTGGTGGCCCGATGTTTGGCGTGTTAAATCAGGCGGAAAAACAGCTACTAAGAGCTTGGATTTTGGAAGGTGCGGTAACGCTGTCGTCACAATGGGATAAACCCGAAAAAATCCCGTTTGCATTACCCCATTATGATTGTAAAGTAACGGCTGATGTTACCCAATACAGCCAACTCAATCATAGGCAGCTGTATTATTATTTAATTAACGCCGATGTATTTCCAGGTGTCCTTAGCAAAGCCAGGCAGCATGTTCACAATGTATTATGGCGAGCGCAATGCCTTAACCGATTACCTTTTAAACATTATAGCCACCCAGTATTTGCCGATTATATACAGGGTATTTACCAAGCAGAAGTGGATAATTACCAACCGCTAAAAGCTGCGCCTAGGCTATCTAAACAGGCTTATATCTGGGGGATTGAACAATTTGCACCCGCCATATTGACGGATGGTTGCTGGTTGCAACACTGCAAACAACTGAGCTTTTGTGCTAATAGTACTATCGGTGATATTCTGTTCAAAATTTATGAAGATGAAACCGGCAACGGCATTCTGGAACAAAATCACCCGTTTATTTATCAGCAGTTGCTGGATAGTGTAGGAATTAACCTGGCACCGCTGCATAGTCAGGCCTTTAGTGAATATTCAGGTTTTATTGATAGTGCGTTTGATATTCCAGTGTATTTAATGGCTATTTCCAAATTTCCGAGTGCTTTTTTGCCTGAACTTTTAGGCTTAAACATGGCTATAGAAATCAGTGGCCTGGGCAAGGTTTACTTGCGTTTGGCACAAGAACTAAAGTTTTATGGTATAAATCCGGCCATTGTTAATGTGCATATTTCCATTGATAACGTCGCTACTGGCCATACGGCGCTGGCTGTTAAAGCCATTCAACACTATATGGATGACATATTAGCAAGACAAGGTAAACAGGCTATGCAAAATCACTGGCGGCGCATTTATACCGGCTATTGTTCATTACAGTCGGTGGGTACGGTATTTAAATATGCGCTGATAGTAAAATATTGGCTAAAAAAAGATAAAGCTCCAAATTAACTGCGCATAACTTAATGGCAGCGGTTGGTGTAGAAAACAACGTTGGTTTCCGATAACGATTTTATACTTGATGCTTTGAGGAGGTTAAAATAATTAATTTAAATCACTATAAAATAAAGCCACTAGAAACGTCTTTGGCAGCGCGGTTGAGTTATTTACTTTGTTTTATATTACCCATCACTACGCTGTTGTTTTTGACCAATGGCCCGTACGCTTTTCATGAAACAGTATTATGGACGTTGCCTTTTATTGGCATACTGCTGGTTGATGGGCTAAATATTGAAGCCGACACTCATCAGGATGATGATGCTTATAACGGCATATTTTATGACGGCATTTTGTATGCGCTAAGTCTATTGCAGCTAATTAATATAGGCTTAATGTCGCATTATGTCAGCCAACTGCACTGGCAAACGCACAGCGATATATTGCTGGGTATTGTTAACTTGATTGCACTCAGGTTTCTGGTAGCGACCAGTTCAGGGACTTCCGGTATTGTGGTGGCGCATGAGTTAATACACCGGCCGCAAAGTTATCAGCAGCTATTGGGTCGGCTATTATTGTGTAGCGTGTTTTATGAGCATTTTGTCATAACCCACAAAAGAGGTCATCACCTGAGCCTTGGAATGCCGGAAGATATTGCTACCGCGCGTTTGAATGAAAATTTTAAGGATTATTGGCGCCGCGTTTATAGGGGTTATTGGTGCTATGCCTGGAGTTCTGAGCAAACACGTTTAGGCGCAGTTAAAGGTTTAGCGCGGTTATTTAAAAATCAGGTTTTGCATGGTTTGCTAATTGAAACGTTATTGCTTATTAGCATTATTGTGGTATTTGGTTGGCTGGCCGCAGTTATGTTTTTGTACCAAGCCTTTGCCGCCGTGCGCATTTTGGAGGCGGTCAATTATTTTCAGCATTGGGGCCTGACGGATAGCCATTATGGCAATACTTATGGCTGGGTAAGTAATTCCTGGTTGACACGCCATGTACTGATGGGGCTGTCTCATCACATTGGCCACCATCAAGATGAGAACAAACGCTTTTACGAAATCAGTTATTCCGATGCCGGGCCAAAAATGCCTTACGGTTATTTTGTAATGAATCTCTGGATTAAACTCGATAACGCTTCTTACCAGAAAATGGCCATGCGCGAATTACAGCGTTACAATGCACGTCATTAATATGATCTTAATTAACTTTTGTTAAAGCCTATGTCGACTGCGAATTCAACTACTGCCATTTTTTACGCCTTTTCTGCTAATTTAGCGATTGCTATCGCCAAGACCGGTATAGCCTTGTGGACAGGATCAGGTTCTTTATTGGCGGAAGCTATCCATTCTTACGCCGATTGCGGTAACCAGATATTACTGTTTATTGGTTTAAAACGCTCAACAAAAAAGCCCACCCGCAAGCATCCGATGGGTTTTGGCCGGGAGTCTTATATTTGGTCCATGATGGTTGCCATCATTTTGTTTTCGGTAGGCGGCGTGTTTTCTGTGCATGAAGGTTGGGGGCGTTATAACAATCCTCATACTATTGAAAACGAAGGCATCGCCTTATTGGTATTGATCATTGCCGTTGCGCTGGAAAGTTTTTCTTTAAAAGGTGCGATGGCAGCGATGGAGGTTGAAAAAGGTGAGCGTTCTTTGTGGCGATGGTTTAGAGAAACCCATTCCAGCGAATTGATGGTAGTCGTTGGTGAAGACATTGCGGCATTAATTGGCTTGGTTATCGCTATGATTATGCTGGGTTTAACCATGCTGACCGGCAATGTTCTCTACGATGCCGTAGGCTCAATGCTAATTGGCGTGTTATTAATTATTGTAGCGATTTTAATTGGTATTGAAACGCACTCGATGTTGATTGGTGAAGCTGAAGACAGCATTAGAAAACGTGTAGAGCACTATTTACAAAATCAGCCCAGCGTAATAAACGTACTTAACATTTGGGCGATTAATCATGGTAATGCGGTAATGCTGACCATTAAAGCTGAATTTAAACCGGATATGGCGGTATTAAGTGCAGTCAATGAAATCAACGCTATGGAAAAGCAAATCAAGCTGGAGCATCCGCGTATTAAATGGATATTTTTTGAGCTGGATAATGCAGATTAAAGTCTGGCATTAATTTTCGAATGGAACCGCTTAGCGTGTGTTAAAGTCCTGTACATACTGTAACAGTCCTGAATGTGGCGAGGCTCATGCGTCCTGATAATTTTAATGATAGGCTCTCAGCCAGCCAATTACTGGCTATCAGTCAAGAAATCAGTGAGCATTTTTCGCCTATTTTTGAGACCACAATTGCCAAGTCAAAACCAAAAACCACCAGTAAACTGTCACGAACAGAATTACTGGAAATTAGCGAAGACATTAGCAGGAAGTTTCAATTCCCCGTTGCTTCTTTAGCTCAAAGTAACACCTTGGTATTGCTGCCTGTTGATCCAGCTTCTATGTACGCCTACTGGAATTTTTCCCAAGAAACGGCGAATATTCCAGAAAAAACAGCGCCCATCCCGCTGACTTTGAGAGTGTATAGCGCACCTAAACAAATTGGATCAGTTGTTAAAAAATCATGGCAAGATATGCCTATTCAAGCAGGTCAAACACGACAAAAAATACCTTTGCCTGTATTAACGCATAACAGTGCTTATTCGGTTGCTATTGGCGAACACCGTTCTGATGGCCGCTTCATTACGTTTGTGCATTCTACTCTCGCCAATACTTATCCAGCTAATACGATGACATACCACAAAGTAACGCCTGAAACAGCGTTACAAGCCCAGTCAAAAAATACGGCTAAAAACACCTCTGGATCAGGCAGTCGCCACTCCTAATGATAAAAAAAACACTAGATTCTGGACAGATGTCCATTGCAAAGCCTTGCGTACCCGGTTTTGTCAGTATTATTTTGCATGCCCACCTGCCTTATGTCCGGCATCCGGAATACGATAGTTTTTTTGAAGAAAACTGGTTGTTTGAAGCCATTACCGAATGCTATTTACCGTTAATTACTGTGCTTGATCGATTACAAGAAGACCGTATTGATTTTGCCCTAACGTTGTCTTTGTCGCCACCGCTTATTTGTATGCTACGCGATGAATTACTGCAAGCACGCTACTTGCGATATTTGCACCAACGCTTAGAATTGGCCGAGCAAGAAATTATCAGAACCCGTCATCAACGCCAGTATCAGAAACTGGCTCGGTTATATCGACGGTTTTTTCGACATTGTTTGGACACGTATCAAAACCGGTATGGGGGTGATTTACTGGCAGCATTTAAAAAACATCGTGCCGCAGGTCATCTTGAACTGATAACCACAGCGGCAACCCATGGTTTTTTGCCGTTACTTAATGTCAGTAAAACTGCGGTTCGTAACCAGATCAAGATAGGTATTGATACCTTTAAAGCCACCCTGGGTTTTGCTCCTGCTGGTTTTTGGTTGCCGGAATGTGCGTATTATCCAGGATTGGAAACGCATCTTGCTGAATTTGGCATCCCGTATTTTTTTGTGGATAGCCACGGTATTATGGATGCAAATCCAGCGCCAAAAAATGGCGTTTATGCGCCTGTTGATTGCGGTAATGGTGTCGTCGCTTTTGGACGTGATCCGCAATCATCGCGGCAAGTGTGGAGCGCCCAAGAAGGATATCCAGGCGATGTGGATTACCGTGAGTATTATTCAGATATCGGTTTTGAACTGGATTTAGAGCTCATCGCGCCTTATATCCTGGATGAAAAAATTCGTACCAATACCGGCATTAAATACCATCGTATAACCGGTAAAGACCCAGCTAAGGAAGTTTATGATCCCCGTAAGGCGTTAGCCAAAGCGCATCAACATGCGCACGATTTTATCGACAAACGCCAACAGCAAATTAACGGGCTAAGCGCCACTATGGATCGTCCACCGATCATCATCGCGCCTTATGATGCAGAATTGTTTGGCCATTGGTGGTGCGAAGGCCCGTGCTGGCTGGAAAATGTATTACGACTGGCAAGTCAAGATGAGAATAACGTGCAGTTAATCACCTGTAGCGATTATCTACAACAAATTACATCGCATCAGGTGGCGCAGCCTTCTGCATCCACTTGGGGCGATGAGGGTTATTACAGTTACTGGATCAATGAATCCAATGACTGGATATATCCTTTACTGCACAAAGCTCAGGCTGAAATGGAAAAACTAGCCCGTGATCTTGCAGGGCTTGCCTTAACACCTTTGCAGGAACGGGCGCTGAATCAAGCGGCCCGATCAATTTTATTGGCGCAAGCTTCGGATTGGCCTTTTATCATGAAATCGGGCACCACTGTCGATTATGCTAAAAAGCGCATTATGGATCATCTGGCGCGGTTTAATTATTTGCATGATGGACTACGCAAAAATCGGCTTAACGAACGTTATGTCAGTGCCTTGGAAATCATGGATAATATCTTTCCTGAGATTGATTTTCGAGATTAATGTGCTTCGGGTAGCCGTGTGCAAAAGACATCCGAGCACTAGTAGAAGAGTGGGTTCCACTTAAACGGGGACAAAATGCACTATTACAGCGGTAGATTGGGGTGACGTTAGGAACCCCAACACATTACATATCTTATCGTTGGGGTTCGTTACCCCGCCCCAAGCTACAAAACTACCGTTCGAGAATCAAAAGCCATTAACTTAATGGCAGTGACCGAAAGGTGGGATAAACTGTAATCTATTGCAAACCTATCCCGTTATAAATAAGCAACCCAGCATGGAAAAAATTCAACTACTTTATATCGAAAATATCTTCACCAGAAAAAAAGGACAGGTTCAACAAGCCTTAAGCTTTTTTATGCGTGTGGAAAATACTCATCCCACGAAACAAATTGATGTTGTTTGGCGCGGTGAAGACGGTATATGGCAAACACTGCCTGCAAGCTATCACAGCACGCTGGATGACAGATGGGAATACTGGTGTGCCAGCGCATTATTTCAGTTAACCGCAGTGTATTCATTGCCAGGTAATATCGAATTTGGCATACGCTATCGCGCTCTAGCTAACGAATATTGGGAGAATCGCGGCGGCTTGAATTATACCAGCCAAGCTGATTCTGGCATTAAGATAGCTCAGGATTTTCAGGTTTTGAATATCGCGTTTAACGATAGATTGGCGAATAATCAACACTCTTTGCCCATTACCGTAGCCGTCAACTCCAAGCTTCAGGCAAAAAAAGTTACCGTGCATTGGACGACAGATAATTGGCAAACGGTTTATAAAACGCCATGTCAGTTTAAAAGAACTTATTGGGATGACAAATCGCACAGCAATGCCAGAAATCCCAATCAGGAGGCTGTGCAAATTTGGCATGGTGCGCTAAAAATTAATCAGGTTTTTCGGGTGCAGTATTGTATTGCCTGTGAAGGTGATGATCAGCTGCTGTGGGATAATCATTACGGTAAAAACTATTCCATCAGCCGTGCCCCGTTAACCGTCATGATTCTTAATTTGCATTGTTATCAGGAAGATAATCAGGATGCCAAATTTTCCCAAATTGCCAAGGCTATTGATGATTTGGCTGTGGACGTAGTGTGTTTTCAGGAAGCGGCGGAATTTTGGAACAATGGTGCCGGTGATTGGCATTCAAATGCAGCAAAAATCATTAATGATCGCCTGGCCAAGCCTTATTACATTTATGCTGATTGGTCACACAAAGGCTTTGATCAATACCGTGAAGGTATTGCCATTTTAAGCCGTTATCCGCTGCTTGAAACAGATGCCCGTTATGTCTCCCAAAGCCATGATATCTACAGCATCCATTCCAGAAAAGTGGCGATGGCTCAGGTGCAAGTGCCTTATATAGGATTGATTAATATTTATTCAGCACATTTAAGCTGGTGGGAAGATGGTTTTGCCCCGCAATTTGAAAGCTTGCGTGACTGGGCTGCTGAAAACCATACTAAGGAAGTGCTAGCTACCTTGTTGTGCGGCGATTTTAATATTACGCCAGACTCAAAAGGTTATCGATTAGTGATGGATTTTAATGATTATGACGATCAATTTTTAGTCGCCAATTCACCGGATATAGCCCATAAAGTTGTCCAGGTTAATGATCCGTATTGGCAAAACCAGCCCATGGACGATTATCGTATCGATTACATTTTTATGCATAAAACCAGTCAATTAAGCGTGACTTCGAGCAAGGTTTTATTTACCGACACGGATTACGGCAAAGTGTCCGATCATTGTGGTTATGTGATGACATTTGAGCCAAAATAAAAATAATCGTGACTTTTTTGATTTAACTGATAGGAAAAGCAATGCGCTATGCTGAACAATTGGCCACCCCTACACATGGACATTTAGGTGGCTTTTTCCAACGAGTGAATGATTTTAACGACAAGTTCCACGTCCGCTGGGCCAAGATTGAGTTTGATGTGCATTACGGTGTTCAAGCCAATCTAAAAGTAATGGTGAAGGTTTACCGCGAACACGGTATCTGCGAAACCTATATTGTCGATACCGATGCACACGATGTGCAATGGGATAAGCATAAGCGCAGCACACGGGATTTTTATATCCATCCACATTCCCATCATTTCGGACGGATTAACGGGGTTAAATTTTCTTATATTGTGCATTTGGATGAGCAGTCTATTTTCTCCCAACAAGATTATATTTTCATGGAAGCGGAGCAAGTCCATACAGAAAATCCGCAATACCGCCATATAACAGCCGAGTGGTCAACGGAAAATCATTATCGAAGTTATGAACGCAATGCCGGTGAATTGCAAGGCTATGTTGATGGTTATAATCATCATTTTGAGTGGCTCAATCTAGTTCCGAAATTTACCAAAGGCCAGCAACATCATCTGTTTCATCCCAAACGTTTTATCCATGACCATATTGATAAAGTCATCCGTGCCAAGCATGACAATCCAGAGCGCTTTTGCACGATTAAAGTCAGTGTAGATTGTATTGATGACGGTGATTTTATTAACCATTTGATTCATGCCAGGGAGCAAGGTGTTTGGGTACAGTGCATTGTTGATTGGCGCAAGATGACGCTCACTAACAGCGATAATTATGCACGGCTAAAACGCTCTAAAATTGAATTGCTGGGGGTTTTTTGTAGCCCAAAGCATCACTTGATTGAAGTTGAGCCGGACATGCACACCAAGTTTGTTATTTTTAACGATGAGGATTGTATCCTGGGTTCATTTAACATTACTTTTGATCGGTGGTGGGCTAATTGGGAATCGGGTATGAGCTTTCATTCCACAGGTGTCTGTGTGCTGCTGGATAATATTTTCCAAAGCCAGCGTGGTGGGGTGATTCAAAAATACGGTATTGATCCGTTAAGCCATTTTAATGTCTTGTACACGTTTGGCAGGCACAGCATGCTAAATGGCAAAATTTATTTTCCACACCAGGCTATTTTGGCAGAAATACACCGTGCCCGGCGTTCAATCAAAGCCTCGTTATTTTTAATCGGTGATTTGTTGGGCGACCATCATGACAGCGTGGTTAATGCTTTAATACAGGCGCAAGATCGGGGCGTGGATGTGCAGCTTTTATTTAATGGTCATTTAGCCAGGCAAGGCAAGATAGGCATAGAACGTACAATGGCTGAAGAGCTTAATCGTCCGTTATTGCCCGCCATACACCGGTTAAAATCGGCGGATGTTTCGGTGGGTTTGGTGTATGGCCTGGATGATCATCCGGTGCCGTATTCACCCATCCATTCAAAATATTGTGTGATTGATGAAGCCATTGTTATTGATGGCAGCTTTAACTGGTACAACACCTCGGTTTTTTCTCATGACCTGATTGTGGTGGCGAATAATACGGAAGTGGCTCAGCCCTATCTTTACGAATTTGAGCAGATAAAACGGCTGTTTAGGGTTTATTACTGAGGCTTTTCGCTATCGACGAAAAGCATGGGAGACGCAAAATATTGCGTTTATTGTTACGGGTAGGTTGGGGTGAGGTAACGAACCCCAACATGTGATACACCGCGCAGTTGGGGTTCCTAACGTCACCCCAACCTACAAAGCTATAATGTACGCTAAAATTTATACCAGTTTAAAAATAATGCCTGCCAAAGGCGGCAATGTCAGGTTGATGGAATGCGGGTGATTCATCCAGGGCGTAGATTCTGATACTACCGTACCGTTACCGGTGTTGCTGCCAAAATAATATTCAGAATCAGAATTAAAAATCTCCTGATAAACACCGGCTTCCGCCACCCCTATTCTGTAGTTGTGTCTGGGTACGGGGGTAAAATTAAGGATGACAATCAGATTTTCTAAATCGCATTTGCGTTGATAACTGATGATAGATTGTTGCACATCATGGCAATCGATCCATTCGAAACCTTGGTGCTCAAAATCGTGGGTAAAAAGGGCAGGGTGGCTTTTATAAACATGATTCAAATCTTTAACCAGGGCTTGTACGCCACGGTGATGCGAATAATCCAGTACATACCAATCTAAAGCCCTGTTGGCACTCCATTCAGTACCTTGGCCAAATTCACAGCCCATAAACAACAGCTTTTTACCCGGATAAGTGTACATAAAGGTATACAGCAAGCGTAAATTAGCAAACCGTTGCCACATATCCCCCGGCATTTTACTCACCAACGAACCTTTGCCATGCACCACTTCGTCATGCGAGAAGGGTAGGGTAAAATTCTCGCTAAACGCATACAGCATACCGAACGTAAGCTGGTCATGATGATATTGGCGATGGATAGGCTCTTCGCTCATATAAGATAGAACGTCGTGCATCCAGCCCATATTCCATTTCATGGAAAAACCCAATCCGCCCGTCCAGGTGGGCTTGGTCACTTGCGGCCATGACGTGGATTCCTCCGCCATTATCACCGTACCTGGGTGTTGGGCGTGCGTAGCCGTATTGAGCTCTCTTAAGAAGTCGATAGCTTCCAGATTTTCATTGCCGCCGTAAATATTGGGTATCCAGTCATTGGCTTCGCGCGAATAATCCAGATACAGCATGGAGGCCACCGCATCCACTCTTAAGCCGTCAATATGGAATTCTTCCAGCCAAAACATAGCACTGGCAAGCAGGAAGTTTTTAACTTCGTTGCGGCCATAGTTATAAATTAAGGTTCCCCAATCACGGTGCTCGCCTTTGCGTGGATCTTCATGTTCATACAGTGCGCTGCCATCGAAATTGGCCAAAGCAAAAGTATCTTTAGGAAAATGCGCCGGTACCCAATCTAAAATAACGCCAATGTTATTTTGATGACAGGTATCCACAAAAAAGCGGAAATCATCGGGCGTGCCGTGACGGCTAGTCGGTGCAAAATAACCGGTGGTTTGATAGCCCCATGAGCCATCGAAAGGATGCTCGGTGATCGGCAATAATTCAATATGGGTAAAGCCCATGTTTTTAACGTACTCAACCAGTTCAACGGCTAAATCGCGGTAAGTTAAAAAATTACCACAATGGTCACGTCGCCACGAGCCCAAATGGACTTCATAAATGGACATGGGAGTATGCAGCCAGTCAGCGCTAATACGTTGCGCCAGCCATTGCTGATCTTGCCAGTCGTAGTCTTTTTCTTTAACAATAATAGAGGAAGTATTGGGGCGGAATTCAAATTGCTGGCCGTAAGGATCTGATTTCAGCAAAATTTGATTACTGTAACGGTTTAAAATTTCAAATTTATACAAACAACCTATCGTTAGGCCTGGAATAAACAACTCCCAGATACCGCTGCCACCCAGACTACGCATAGGGTTACAGCGACCATCCCAGTGATTAAAATCACCAACAACACTGATTCTTCCCGCGTTCGGCGCCCACACCGCAAATAAAACGCCTTCAATTCCGTCTATACTGTGTAAATGCCCACCCAGTTTTTGATAAATATGCCAATGTTTACCTTCACCAAACAAATGTTGGTCAAACTCCGGCATTTGGGCATCAAAATTGTAAGGATCATAGTTTTCGTGTGGGTCACCGTTTTTATCTATCCAGGCCAGTTTGTAATGCTTAGGTAATACATCCGGATTAAGGCTAGCCACAAAGAAATCAGTGCCAGCGACGCGTTCGAGCGCAATATTAGTATCACTCAGGCGCACACTTTCCGCATACGGCATATAAACGCTAATTTTTAATTGCCCATCTACCGGGTGACCGCCCAAAACGGAAAAAGGATCATGGTGTCTGGCTTCCATGATTTTTATTAAGTCGACATTGATTTTTATCAAGTCGACATTTAGTGTATCTGTCACCATAAGGCTGGCTTCCACAGGTTGCGGTGATTTAATTTTTACACCGGTTTTTCGGGGTGTTTTGGCCGGTTTTTCTGGCACTTCTGTAGCAATAACAGAAGCAGAATCAAAAGCATCTGCATTATTTGGCTTTAAAGTCGCTTTACTGGTCCGCTTAGGTTTTGGCTTAACTTCCTGCGTTGATTGATTGATTTCTGTGGGTTCTGTTTCAGTATTTGTTTTTTTTGTACGTTTTTGCACTTGTAAGAGTCCCGCTGTAGTATAGAATAATCGCTACGCAGATGTTACCAAACACCACACTAGAAGTGAATCTATTCCCTTAGGAGATTGAGCATGCCCGCATCAAACCCACAAAACATCCATCATCTCACCCGAAATACCATTGCGCTAATACTCGCAGGGGGGCGGGGTTCACGGTTAATGGATATGACAGATTGGCGCGCCAAACCCGCTGTGCCCTTTGGCGGCAAGTTTCGGATTATTGATTTCCCGCTATCCAATTGCGTTAATTCCGGCATACGTAAAATCGGTGTTTTAACACAGTACAAAGCGCATTCCTTAATTTTGCATATTCAGCAAGGCTGGGGCTTTTTACGCGGCGAGTTTGGCGAGTATGTGGAGTTATTTCCGGCACAACAGCGGCATGATGAGGATTCTTGGTATAAAGGCACGGCTGATGCGGTTTTTCAAAATATTGATATCTTGCGCACACGCGGCCCCAAGCATATTCTTATTCTTGCCGGAGATCATATTTACAAGATGGATTACGGCACAATGCTGGCCGATCATGTGGAAAAAAATGCCGATTTAACCATTGGCTGTATTGAAGTCTCTCTGGAAGAAGCGAGGGCTTTTGGGGTTATGGATGTTGATGCTAATCGCCGGGTTAAAGCCTTTGTAGAAAAGCCTGAAAATCCTCCCATTATGCCTGGCCGTACCGATACTGCGTTGGCATCGATGGGCATTTATATTTTTAACGCCGATTTTTTATATGAGCAACTCATTAAAGATGCGGATACCAAAGGCACAACCCACGACTTTGGCAAAGATATTATCCCCTCAGTGATTAGCAAATATATGGTCAATGCCTACCCATTCCTGGATTTACAAAGCGGAGAACAAAGCTACTGGCGCGATGTAGGGACTATTGATGCCTATTGGTCTGCCAATATGGAGCTGATTGGAATTAACCCGAACATGAACTTGTATGATAAAAACTGGCCTATCTGGACGTATCAGGAACAAAATCCACCGGCCAAGTTTGTGTTTGATGATGATGACAGACGCGGCGAAGCAGTGGATTCTATGGTATCCGGTGGTTGTATTGTTTCAGGAGCCAAAGTACGTCATTCATTATTGTTTTCGAACGTGCGGGTTAATTCATTTACCATTGTGGAAGACAGTATTGTGTTGCCACAGGTTAATATTGGCCGCCATTGCCGCATTACCAAAGCGATTATCGAAAAAGGCTGTGAAGTCCCAGAAGGGACTATTATTGGCGAAAACAGGGCCGATGATGAAAAAAGATTTCATGTCAGTCCGGGCGGTGTCGTTTTAGTCACGCCAGATATGTTGGGGCAAAAATTGCGGTATGTGAGATAGCTATTGTATTTGCAAAATTGGCAGATAAATCCGAGCAGTCAAAATATGGCGTTAGCTATTTAAAATCAGGGAATTGTTAACATGAATAACATTTTAAATACACGTCGTGCTGGCGTATTACTGCATATTACGTCACTGCCCGGAAACAATAGCCAAGGTGATTTAGGACCAGAAGCTTATCATTTTGTCGATTTTTTACACGATACCGGCGCTACGGTATGGCAGACATTGCCTTTAGGCATTACCCATCTTGATGGTTCGCCTTATCAATGTTTGTCAGCCCATGCCGGTAACCCAGCGTTAATTAATTTAGATTGGCTGGTAGACCAAGGCTGGCTTTACCCTCCTTCAAATTTTGATGTGTACAAAGATGTTTCACAGACTGACCGCTATTATCTTCTGACCGAGGCATATCAGGGGTTTTTAGTGCGGGCAACAACGCTGCAAAAAAATGAATTTCAAGCTTTTTGCGAGGACAAAGCGTTCTGGCTAGATGATTTTGCTTTGTTTATGGTGCTCAGACAGGAGTTTAATCAGCAATGCTGGAACCAATGGCCCGCTGCGTTAAAAGAACGTGAAGCCCAAGCCTTAGCGGCAGCCCATCAACAATTTAAAATTCAAATTGCGGCGGTTAAATTTCAGCAATATGTTTTTTTTACCCAATGGCTGGAATTAAAAGTTTATGCCAACCAAAAAAATATACAGTTGTTTGGTGATATTCCTATTTTTGTGTCTTATGACAGCGCCGATGTGTGGGCGAATCGAAAGGTATTTAAGCTGGATGATAATGGTGAAATGCTGGTGGTAGCGGGTGTGCCGCCGGATTATTTCTCTGAAACCGGCCAGCGTTGGGGTAATCCACATTATAACTGGGATTATTTACAGGAAAGCGGTTTTGCTTGGTGGCTAGATAGAATGCAAACTCAGCTTGAACAGTTTGATGTGTTACGTATTGATCATTTTCGGGGTCTTGAAGCAGCCTGGGAAATACCCGCGCATGAACCCACCGCGATTCATGGCGAGTGGGTAACCGCGCCAGGTAAAATGTTATTAACTGCTATTACTGATAAATTTGGCGAAGTGGCTTTGGTGGCCGAAGATTTAGGTATTATTACCCCAGAAGTAGACGCTTTAAGGGACGAGTTTCATTTGCCCGGCATGAAGATTTTGCAGTTTGCTTTTGGAGGTGGCGCTGATAATCCTTATCTGCCACATCGTCATGAACAAAACAGCGTGGTCTATACCGGCACCCATGACAATGACACCACCGTAGGTTGGGTTGATAGCCTGGATGATGATCAGCGCCGATATATTTATGAGTACCTGGATAATCCGCAAACGCCATTACATTGTGCGTTAATACATGCTGCATTGGGTTCGGTTGCCAATCTGGCTATCATCCCTATGCAGGATGTATTGGAATTAGGTTCAGAACACCGGATGAACACCCCAGGCACAACCGAAGGCAATTGGCACTGGCGTTTTCAATGGGAGCAGTTAACCCCTGAACGAATCGCCCGATTGGCTCATTTGACGGGGTTGTTTAATCGCAGGGCGTAGGATTTTTTCTGGCTAGAACATACAGCGTTTTCAGTATCGATTAGTTATATTCGATGGAGTACAAACCTAGGTTTGCACTCCACTGCTAATAATTAAGTTATTCAGCTGATATGAAAACGCTGTAACTATCAAGCAGAAACATGCTTTTCCAGTGTAGTTAATCATCGTCCTTTAGCGCTGCACTTTTAGAAATCGGCAATAAGGGAATATTATAGGTAGCGATAATTTCCTGAATTTCTTTTTGTTTTTTAACGATTAATTTGTTCAACACCTCTTTTCTATCCGCATCACTTTTACGCACACCCATTGACATCGGAAAATCAAACCTTAATTTGGTTGATGACTTCATTGGCACCACGTTATAGGTGTTTTTGGGGCTTTGTGAGATAACATAACCTGCCATCGGCCCCCATAAAATTACCATATCAATCTTTTTGGCTTTTAAATCCTGATCTATTTGCATAGCAACATTGTTGTCTTCGTCACTGCTCATACTTTGATAAGGAATACCTTGATCTAACAAACCGCTTTGTTGCAGCCAAGTCGTGCCAGGGCCTCGGTCAAACATGGCAATTTTTAGTTTTTCCTGCTTTTCGGGTGAGAGATGCGTGAGTTGTGCCGCATCTTGGGTAATATCATCATAGCCACGGCCTTTAGCCACCAATAGCACGTAGGTTGATTGATAGTAAGGTTCGGTGGTCAAGGCCATGTCATAACCGGTGGGCAAGCCCATCACCACATCGCATTTAAAATCTTTGGAATCGATAATTTTGTCATTGACGGGCGCATTTAAAGTATTACGGATAAAACCGATACGCTGCGGTAGCCAAGTGTACTCCAGTGTTTGTCCTAACTCTTTAGCAAAAAGGGCAGCGATTTTGTTTTCAAAACCGTCTTGTTTTTTGCTGGAGTAGGGTGGGTTGAGCGGATCGGCGCAGACTTTAAATTTTTCTTGTGCGTTAGCAGCAGGGATTACGCTCGTTAACAATAGTGCGGTTATAAGCGCATTAATGTGAGGATAGGTAATTCGCATTGGGTTCTCCTTGCGTGTAGCCAATTATAGTGGCGATAGTTTACTGGATAAAATAGCAAAGTGCAGTGTTGATAGCACACGCTCAACAGCTTCCTTAACTTTGGCTGTTCTTTTAGCCCTCAAAATTACTTTCTAGCTCAACAGTTATTTTTTCTTAAGGGCTTTAATCGGCTTTGCACTTTCCAAAGAATAATCCAAAATATCTGCAAACCAGCGATTACCCGTAGGCAACCATTTTTTCTGGAAATCCTGTTTTGCCAGCGCACTATTAAATATCTGCCAATAGCTTTTAATAGGTGGCGAAAAATGAATAAAAACTGCCAAAACAATAACCATCAGCGTACTCGCGCCCCAATTTTCTCGACTAAACAGCTTAAGCGCCGTACCAAACGATTTTTTCATACGTTTGTTATGCAAATCTACGCTGTACAGCTCATCGAGCGTTAAATGCACAAGATAGCCGATGCCGACAAATATACCTGAATTCCAGGCTATGCGCGGCGTGTTATGCAACAGATGGAAGCTAATGCTCACCGCTAACATAGCCATAAAAGCCACCGCCAGCAAGGAATGAAATGTGCCTCGGTGTATGGTCATGCTGATAAACATTCTATAAACCAAATGCCGAATGGCAAAATAAATGGCCGCCCAAATGATAAGCAACTCTGCAAAACTGTACTGCATTGCCAAATTGAATATCATGGCAAAGGCACAATACATCGATAAAAAATAAAAAATCATCGTTAACGGTGTGGATTTATCCGAATCGATATCCGGCAACAAGCCACCTAAAATGCCCAACAAAAAATAACTGCCTGTTTCCCAGGGCTTAGCGAGTTGTAAAGTGAGTAAACTAATACTGGCCATGCCGCTCATTGTGGTTGCAACGATTAAGTGAGTTTTAAAATTGGCCATAGTAGAGGTGTAAAAGGAATATTAAAGGCAGCATTTGGATGGAATGTTCGAATTTGTGATCAGCAATTAAAGGCAAGTGTAGGCTGGAAAGCGCTGGGCAGTGGGTTTCATTTTTTACTTTTTTAACGACAAACGCTTTACCTGAAACAATGATAGCCGACTGGTGTCGGTAACGCTTGTTTAAAGTGGCTATCCATTTAAGATGGGGCAGGGAGTGTCAATTCGTTCGTATTAGCACTCAGTCAATCTTACAGTGCCGAGTACTATAAAATACTCTGCTCGTCTGAGCTTGTCGAAAAACTTGTGGTTCATGGTTCGACAAGCTCACCACGAACGGTTTTTTAAAATATCTGACTGAGTACCAGGTCTGTTGAAGTACAATTTTCAGAGGCTCCCATGATAGAATCATGACATGATTAGTAGCTCTTCAACCCCGCCACTACGCAAAATTTTGACTGTTTCGCAGCTTAACCGCGAGACCAGCAAACTGTTGGGCGAGTATTTTTTCTCGGTGTGGGTAGAAGGTGAAATTTCGGTAGTCCCTACAAATCAATGCAGGTTGATTTTTATCAATGGGTTACCAAAATAGGTGCCACAAACAGGAATCTCCAAGTCAATGCCTCCTG
>NZ_JAYTLQ010000004.1:0-13662 GCF_043729335.1 Crenothrix sp.
ACGGTGTGCCGCACATGGTTCGACAAGGCTCTCATGAGCTAGTCGAATGGCTCACCACGAACGGCACACCTTCACCTGTCCCGCGTTAAGTTGGGAGCCAAGAACATCGCCAAAAATAAGCCTATTAAAAACAGAGCAGGCTTTTATGTTGAACTGGAATTATCGTTAGGGTCGAATAGATGAGATTCCAGCAAATAACGATCAACGGAAAAACGACCACCGCCCATAATCATTAAAGCAGCAGTTGCCGATAACAAAGCTAAGGCGTACTCGACACCGTGCGTGGTTAGGAAAAAACCTTTACTCCAATGCACCCAAAACAAAGCAACGGCTAAAGTAACACTGACTATTGCGGCCGCAAAACGTGTAAATAAGCCCACCATTAAAGCAACGCCGCCAAAAAACTCCGCGCTGCCTGCGGCTAACGCCATCAGAAAACCAGGATGCAACCCAAGCGAGGCCATTAATTGGGCTGCACCATCCAAACCCTGGCCACCAAACCAGCCTAATAGTTTTTGACTGCCGTGCGCGGCTAAAATCAAACCAATGGGCAACCGCAAAATCACAGCTTCCCAGCCGGCATGGGAAATAAGGAGGGTATTAATCACGTTTTTCATAGCATATTCTCCTGAAAGATTAAAAACCATATACGCGACAGCTTTAGTAATAAGGCTAATTCGCCTCAGGCAGCGCCGCAAAAAAGGCACGCCCCATACGCTCATGTACCCGTTGGGTAGGATGAATTTCGTCAAAAAATAAAAAACTATTCATCTTGGCATTATTACAAACTGCATAATATTTAAAACTCGTGCTGTTATAACAGGCCTGTTGCGTATTATTAAAGTGGTAGGCTTTACCATTATTTACTATGCCATTTAAAAATGTCATCAGATCAAACAAAACTATACTGACGCCTCTAGTCTTTTTGGTTTCGGTAACAACACGTGTGAGCGCTTTATTAAAAGCGATACTTTTTAGGCTAGCCCGTTTAATTAATGCTGGTCTTGCGTGCGTTTCCGGTATTAGTCCTAAGTCAGGGGCATTAACAACCAGAAAATGGGTCGCCCCGGCTTTAATTAACTGCGTCAAGGCTTTTTGCAGATTTAGAGTAGCATTCTTTAACACAGCCGCTGACGCTGCTTCTGGTTTGTCTCGCATATCACGTATATCATTACCGCCTAAAAACACCACGTACAAAGCGTCAGCACGGGCTTTGTTAGCTTGGCTAGCTAAAAACGAGGAGATTTGCGCACCTAAATCCGTCAAATCATTGGCAGACAATTTTGCCCCCGCGACGGCAAAATTATTACCCCTGACTAATCCAGTCAAATGCAACGATGACTTTAAGGGTAAACCTAACGATTTTGCTAAATACCCTACTGCTGTAATACCATTCGTAAAACTATGTTTATACGGCGCATTATTAAGAAATTCATAACCCGGTAACGCCGCTAAATTGCCCATATCAGACAAACTATCGCCAAACACTACAATTTTTGCATACGGTGCAGCCGTTAATGATAAAGGTGCGAACAAAAGACAGCAATGATACGGCCTTGACGTGAAAACAGCGTCGTGCAGCCGTTAATGATAAAGGTGCGAACAAAAGACCGCATAATATTATTTTTTTTAACAAACGCAATAGCATGCTATTACTCCCCTTAAAGTAGACAAATTAAAAGTTAAGCCAGAACAGACTTACAATATATATTTATTATTTAACAATAATAATAGTCACTTTACAGTTTATTTATTAAATTTAGCTTATCCACACACACTGGCCACTGGCTTTTTGTATCGCCTCAAGCCGTTGCTGATGTTCTTGTAACTCCTGTTCATTACAACGAATCACCGCTAGCGCCGGACGATCAACAGCAAGATGCTTGACCGTATGCTGTTGGCTAGTTGCATTATCGTCAGCACGCGGCTCATCAAGCAAAGAAATCTGCCCGCCGGTCATCAGCAAAAATACTTCGGCTAGAATCTCGGCATCTAATAACGCACCGTGTAATTCACGGTGGCTGTTATCGATGTTATAGCGTTTGCACAAGGCATCCAGGCTGTTTCTTTGTCCAGGATGCTTTTTGCGTGCATACGCCAAGGTATCAAATACTGTAGTGTACTCGGTGACGACACCTTGCTTAAGCTTAGCAAATTCGTGGTTAATAAAGCCCACGTCAAAAGGTGCGTTGTGGATGACTAATTCAGCGCCGGTAATGAAAGCAACGAATTCGTCGGCGATTTCATTAAAACGCGGTTTATCAATTAAAAACTGGTTAGTAATACCGTGGACAGCAATGGCGCCATCATCAATCACACGGTCAGGGTTGATATAAACATGAAAACGCTTGCCGGTTAAACGGCGGTTAACCAGCTCTACGCAACCAATCTCGATGACACGATGGCCGTCTTGTGGGCTTAAACCCGTGGTTTCAGTATCAAGAACGATGAGACGCGGATTGGAATCGGTTTTTTGCATAGACTGCCTAGCTTATCGAACCTAAAAATACTGGGTAGCGTAGAGACGCATTGCTTGCGTCTCTACACACCGATTTATGCAGCGTTATCTTGATCCAATTTAAACGCGGCATGTAAAGCCCGCACCGCAAGCTCCATATATTTTTCCTCTACTACCACCGAAATTTTAATTTCCGAAGTAGAAATCATTTTGATATTAATGCCTTCGGTCGCCAAAGTTTTAAACATGGTGCTCGCAATACCCGCATGTGAGCGCATACCCACACCGACGATTGACACTTTGACAATACCTTCATCACCAGTTACTTTTTTGGCATTCAACTCTGCGCAAGTTTTTTCCAGCGATGCTTTAGCGCGTGCATAATCGTTACGGTGCACGGTAAAAGTAAAATCCGTGGTGTCATCATCAGCAATATTTTGGATGATCATATCCACTTCGATATTGGCATCGGCAATCGGGCCTAATATTTTGTAGGCCACGCCGGGTAAATCCGGCACGCCTGAAATAGTTAGTTTTGCTTCGTCTCGGTTAAAGGCAATGCCAGAAATTAAAGCGCTTTCCACAGATGATTCCTCGTAAGTAATGAGTGTGCCACACCCTTCTGTAAATGATGATAATACGCGTAATGCCACGTTATATTTGCCAGCAAATTCCACGGAACGAATTTGCAAAACCTTAGAGCCTAAACTGGCCATTTCCAGCATTTCTTCAAAAGTAATACGATCTAACCGACGTGCTTTGGGTTCTACTCTGGGGTCAGTGGTATACACACCGTCCACATCGGTATAGATATGGCATTCATCCGCTTTAAGTGCCGCTGCTAACGCCACCGCCGTGGTATCAGAGCCGCCACGCCCTAAGGTGGTAATGTTGTTATCTTCATCAACACCCTGAAAACCAGCTACAACCACTACTGTGCCAGCATTAAGGTCGGCCATGATGTTGTGGTTTTCGATGTTAAGGATACGCGCTTTGGTATAGGCGTTGTCGGTTAGAATTTTAACTTGGCCTCCCGTATAAGAGCGCGACGGACAACCCAACTCTGCCAGCGCCATGCTCAACAATGCCACTGTCACTTGTTCGCCAGTGGATAGCAAAGCATCCAATTCCCTGCCGTTAGGTTGTGGCTGCATTTCTTTGGCCATCGCCACCAAGCGATTGGTTTCACCGCTCATAGCCGAAACTACCACGACGATATGATCGCCCAAATCGTGGGCTTTTTTTACTTTTTCGGCGACCATCTTGATACGTTCAACTGAACCTACCGATGTACCGCCAAATTTATAGACATACAGTGCCATTGTTATCCTATTATTTTTGGGTTTTTCTTATTTTATGTGTGCGTTGCTATGTTTGTCTTGCAAAAATATCAGTGACGTTAATCGCTAACTCAGGGAATAAATGCGGTGTAATCATATCTTCATCGGTCACCATTTGTTTGAATTGGTACTGACCCTTATCGTCCAAAACAAACTGGTGGATTGCATGTTGCTCTGGATAAACCAGCCAATATTCGGTGACGCCGCTTTCTTGGTATAACGCATATTTTATTTTCATCTCCCGCTTGGAGTTGCCTTTAGATAGGATTTCAATAATCCAATCAGGCGCACCGTTACAACCTTGTTGATCTAACAATTCAGGTTTGCAGATGACACATATATCAGGCTGAACAACTGTGTGGATGTCTTCACTGGCTAAAATAGATTTTCTGCGGTCATATAGGCGGACATCAAATGGGGCGGCAAAGGCTTCACATTGCTTACCTTCCAAATAGTTACCAATTTTTAAAAATAGATCCCTTTCAATCCGTTGATGGTTAACATTGGGCGCAGGAGACATCAGCATGATTTTGCCTTTAATCAACTCAAGCGCATCATCAAACGCCCAAGTTAAATAATCGGCATAGCTGTAGGTTTGGTTTAAATCCAGTTGCGATAACTCAGTAACCTCAGACATATTTAGACCTCCATCTAGTCTTGTTGGGCTTGCCAAGTTTCAAACACCTCAGCAACCTCGATGATCAAGTCAGGAAATAATTGCGGGAAAATACTATCCTCATCTGTCACCATTTTCATGATTTGGTAACAGCCACTGTCATCCAAAACTAATTGATGAATCGCTTTATGCACCGGATCGACTAACCAGTATTCAGTTACGCCAGCTTCCTGATAGAGATTGTATTTTATTTTCATCTCCCGCTTGGAATTTCCAGGCGATAAAATTTCAATGATCCAGTCAGGAGCGCCGTTACAGCCTTGTTGATCTAACAGTTCAGGTCTACAAATTACACATAAGTCCGGCTGTACTACTGTCTGAATATCCTTATTGGCCAAAATTGATTTTTTGCGGTCATAAAGACGTACATCAAACGGTGCTGCAAAAACCTGGCATTTTTTATGATGAAAATAGCTGAATAATGTACCACTGAAACTCATTGATATCCGCTGATGCAATACATTTGGCGCAGGTGACATCAACATAATTTTGCCTTTAATCAACTCAAGCGCATCATCAAACTGCCATGTCAGATAATCGGCATAGCTGTAGGTTTGGTTTAAATCCAGTTGCGATAATTCAGTGATTTTAGACATATGTTAACCCTCTATTACTTTCGATTACACGACTATCCCAACTGCCCCTGCACCCAAGCCGCAACACCTGCCAACGCCGCCGCCAATCCAGCTGGATTAGTACCACCCGCCTGCGCCATATCCGGCCTACCGCCCCCTTTACCACCGACTTGCATCGCCACAAAATTGACTAAATCACCGGCTTTAATACGCCCCATCTGATCTTTGGAAACGCCCGCCGTCAAACTCACTTTGTCGCCGTCAACTACCGCCAGCACAATCGCAGAACTGCCAAGCTTGTTTTTGAGCTGATCGACCATATCTTTTAAAGTTTTGGGATCAATACCTTCCAATTTAACTGCCAACACTTTGATACCCGCAATATCAACTGCCTGGCTGCTGAGTTCATCACCTGCTGAACTGGCCAATTTGGAATTCAATCGTTCCAGTTGTTTTTCCAATGCTCGAGTTTTTTCCAATAACTGCTCGACTTTTTCTGCCGCTTTTTCAGGCGCGCTTTTCAATAAACCGGCAATAATGTTCAACGCTTTATCGCGACTGGCAATCCACTCCAGACAACCTACGCCTGTTACCGCTTCAATCCGTCTAACACCTGCGGCGACGCCAGTTTCAGTTATTATTTTAAAGCAGCCAATATCACCCGCTCTTTCAACATGGGTTCCACCGCACAATTCAGTAGAAAAATCACCGATTTTTAATACTCTAACTTCTGCGCCGTATTTTTCACCGAACAAGGCCATCGCACCGGCATGCACCGCGTCATCTTTAGCCATAACTTGCGCAGAAACAGGGTTATTAAGACGAATTTGTTCGTTAACCAGCGTTTCAACGGTACTGATTTCAGCGGCTGTCATCGGTTCAAAATGGGCAAAGTCAAAGCGCAGCCGCTCAGTATTCACCAACGAACCTTTTTGGGTAACGTGCTCACCTAAAACCTGCCTGAGTGCTGCGTGCAACAAATGCGTCGCTGAATGATTGAGTTCAGTCGCTTTTCTGTCTGCCGCGCTGACACGGGCATCACACAACTGATCTTTCTTTAACGTACCCGAAATCAGTTTACCTTTATGCAAAAATAAATCACCAGCTTGTTTTTGGGTATCGCTGACTTCAAACACAGCGCCATCCGCAACAATCTGGCCGCAATCACCGACTTGACCACCAGATTCAGCATAAAACGGGGTTTTATCCAAAATCAGCACACCTTCTTCACCCGCTTGCAAGCTATCGACCTGTTCGCCCTTTTTGTAAATGCCGACGATGTGTACTTGGTCTTCCAAATACTCATAACCGGTAAATTCAGTCTGGCCTTCGTGTTTGATGTCCTGATCGTAATCGGCTACAAAACTGCCTGCCGATCTAGCGCGGTCGCGTTGTGCTGACATCGCCGTTTCAAAACCGGCATGGTCAACCGTCAGGTTATTTTCGCGGGCAAAATCGGCGGTCAAATCTACCGGAAAACCATAAGTATCATACAGCTGGAATACAGTATCGCCTGGAATGACTGAGCTTTCCAGCTTGGCGACACAGGTTTCCAATATTTTCATGCCTTGCTCAAGGGTTTCGGCAAAACGCTCTTCTTCTTTTTTCAGCACACGCTCGACTTGCGCTTGTGCTTGCTTCAATTCTGGATAAGCCTCACCCATTTCTTCAGCCAGTGGCGCTACCAGTTTGTAAAAAAATGTCTCATGAATCCCTAAGCGATAACCATGACGGATAGCACGGCGAATAATACGCCGTAGTACATAGCCACGGCCTTCATTAGACGGCATCACGCCATCGGTTACCATAAAGGCACACGAGCGGATATGGTCGGCAATAACGCGCAGCGAACTGTTATTCAAATCAGTAGTGTTAGCCAGCTTGGCAGCAGCCGCCAACAAATTTTGAAACAAGTCGATTTCGTAATTGCTGTGTACGCCTTGCGAAACCGCCGCAATACGCTCCAAGCCCATGCCGGTATCTACGGATGGCTTAGGCAGAGGCGTTAACGTACCATCGGCGGCACGGTCATACTGCATGAATACCAGATTCCACACCTCAATGTATCGGTCGCCGTCTTCATCCGGTGAACCGGGCGGGCCGCCTGGAATATTCTCACCATGATCGTAGAAAATTTCCGAACACGGGCCACAAGGCCCGACATCGCCCATCGACCAGAAATTGTCTTTAGCACCAATACGCGAAAAACGTGCCGGATCAGCTTTAATATCATTTAACCAGATACTTTCCGCTTCGGCATCTTCTTCAAACACAGTAATCCACAGCTTTTCCGGTGGAATGTCCAAGACTTGCGTTAAAAAATCCCAGCCGTACTGTATGGCTTCTTTCTTGAAATAATCGCCAAAACTAAAGTTACCCAGCATCTCAAAAAACGTATGGTGGCGCGCGGTATAGCCGACGTTTTCCAGGTCGTTATGCTTACCGCCTGCGCGTACACAGCGTTGGCTAGTAACAGCCTTGTTAAAATCGCGCTGTTCACGTCCCAGGAACACATCTTTAAATTGCACCATACCTGCATTGGTAAACAACAAGGTAGGATCGTTTCCAGGCACTAAAGAACTGGAGGGTTCAATAGCATGTCCACGTTCATGAAAGAATTCCAGAAAGGCAGAGCGCAGTTCAGCGCTAGTCATTTTTTTCATAGTAATTAGGTGTTAAAAGCGAAGGTTGCCTATTGTAATATGTAAAGCACGTACACACACGGGTACATGCTTTTCGGTGATTATACGGGTTAACGGTGAATATTTTACGGTGAAAATGCAACAGTGCGGATAGGAGCCTATTTTATCTACCTTCTCCCACTATCACAGATTAAGCATGACGACGAAAAGCACATCCCGATTACTAACTACGGATGATTAAGCAAAGCACTGATCATTGCTTGTGAAAAACCTCTTTGCAGCAAAAATCGGTTACGCTTTGCCTGATCATTTCGACCAACAATGGGTTTCTGGCCATACTTTTTAACATAAACTTGTTCAATCTGCGCCATCCAGCTACCGACACTTTCCTGAATGATGCCTTCAACATCGACATCATTCACATCTTGTTGACGCAAACCCTGCTTAATATAAATAGGCCCATATCCTCTACGAATGCAGTTTCTGACATAACTTTCTGCATAACGTTGATCGTTCTGCCAATCTTGTTGAGATAAAGCCTCAATCACCGGCAAACTGTGCTCTTTGCTATAGCCTTTGAGCACTAGCTTGCTCAATAATTCTTGCTGACTGTGTTCTCGCCGCGTCAGTAATCGTAAACACGCCGCTTTAATTTCAGCGTATTGATTATCAACTGGGTTAGGCATGGTTTATTCAACAACAGCATCAAGCACGGCAATGGGTTTACTGAAGGCCTGGGCGCGTATTTTAGCTTCAATGTCCTTGGCTTTTTCAGGATGCTCTTTCAAAAATACTTTAGCGTTGTCTTTACCTTGGCCAATTTTTTCATCGCCATAACTGTACCAGGAGCCCGCTTTTTGAATAAAACCAAACGTTACCCCCAAATCGACTAATTCACCATAAAACGAAATGCCTTCACCGTATAAAATCTCAAACTCAGCTTGTTTAAAGGGCGGCGCAACTTTATTTTTGACGACTTTAACGCGGGTTTCGTTACCAATAACCTCTTCGCCTTTTTTAACCGAGCCAATGCGTCGAATATCAAGGCGTACCGATGCATAAAACTTAAGCGCATTACCGCCAGTCGTGGTTTCCGGGCTACCAAACATCACGCCGATTTTCATGCGTATCTGGTTGATAAAAATCACTAGCGTATTAGCGCGTTTAATATTACCGGTCAGTTTCCGTAGCGCCTGTGACATCAAGCGTGCCTGCAAGCCCATGTGCGAATCGCCCATGTCACCTTCAATTTCAGCCCGCGGCGTTAATGCAGCCACCGAATCAATCACTACAATATCCACTGCGCCGGAACGCACTAACATATCGACAATTTCCAGGGCTTGCTCACCGGTATCGGGTTGAGAGACCAGTAAATCATCAACATTTACGCCAATTTTTTGCGCATAGCCCGGATCGAGCGCATGTTCTGCATCAATAAACGCCGCCGTGCCACCCAGTTTTTGCATTTCTGCAATCACTTGCAAGGTTAACGTAGTTTTACCCGATGATTCCGGACCATAAATTTCGACAACACGGCCACGCGGCAAACCACCACAGCCTAAGGCAATATCAAGCCCTAATGATCCAGTAGATACCACTTCAATGTCACGCGAGGCGCTAGCATCACCCATACGCATAACAGAACCTTTACCAAACTGTTTTTCAATCTGCATCAAAGCCGCACCTAGGGCTTTCTTTTTGTTCTCATCCACTGTTTATTTCCTTTTGAATTAATACTAAAAGACTATGCCGATATACAGATGATAAAACGCAGTTGCTAATTTAACTGTTCATTATCCCATACACAACAAGCTTCGGATAGTGTTGATTTATACGCGAAATTGTTAACTAAACGAGCTTAAAAATCGCATTCAAACCATTTTTTCGCTTACTTAAGCCCTCATTTAAATTTTTCCCTACAACACCAAAATTAGGGACTTTAAAGTCATAAATTACGGTATATTCTTATAACGTGATGGGGGATTTCTAAAAAGAAATCAAGTTGTTTTATCGTTGTGCTTTGTTTTAAAAGCTGGGACATAACCGATTTATAAATCATAGTCGGATTGCAGGTATTTAAAAGGATTGACCAGTATTCTTCTTAACAGTGCAAACTATTTGTTCTTAAGCACGCGCATAAAATAACTTGCGTGAGTTTTGTTATAAGTGCAGATTCATACGCATACTGCGTTATAACTACAATGTGAATGAATTGCCACCTGCGATGTCAGAGTATGTGTGTTTAGTCATTCATTGCCTTTAACGATAACAGGAATTTTAAGGCACTTATCTATGCTGGCCGGCAATGCATAACTTTATTAGCTTACAAATCATCAGGACTCAGGATATGTTAATTGGATTGCCCAAGGAAATTAAGGATAACGAAAATCGTGTTGGCATGACACCCGGTACGGTAAAAGCCCTAACCCAACGCGGACATCAGGTAGTAGTGCAACAAAGCGCGGGTGAAGGCAGTGCTATTTTGGATGCTGAATATCAAAGCGCAGGCGCTCAAATTGTAACTACCGCTGAAGAAGCCTGGTCAGCGCAACTGGTTATTAAAGTGAAAGAACCGGTAGCAGCCGAGTATAGGTATTTGCGCCCAGATTTACTGCTGTTTACTTATTTGCATTTAGCATCAAATAAACCATTAACAGAAGCGCTGTTAAATACCGGCACTAGCAGTATTGCTTATGAAACCGTACAAACAGAAGACGGCAAGTTGCCCCTGCTCATCCCCATGAGTGAAGTGGCAGGTCGCATGGCGACACAGATTGGCGCTGTTTACCTGCAAAAATCACACGGTGGCCGTGGTGTACTGATGGGCGGTGTTCCTGGTGTCGCGCCTGCAAATGTAGTGGTTTTGGGTGGAGGTATTGTAGGCAGTAATGCAGCGCGTGTTGCCGTGGGTATGGGCGCTCAGGTTACAGTGCTTGATGTTAATCATGAGCGATTGAAATATTTGGACGACATTTACCGTGGCCAATTACAAACGCGCATCAGCAATAGCCATGCTATTGAAGAGAGCATTTATCAAGCCGATCTGGTAATTGGCGCGGTGTTAATTCCAGGTGGACGGGCGCCGTGGTTGATTACCCGTAACATGCTGCAATATATGCGCCGCAATGCAGTTATTGTCGATGTAGCTGTTGATCAGGGTGGCTGTGTTGAAACTACCAGACCCACTACGCATAGCCAGCCCACTTATGAAGTTGATGGCGTTGTGCATTATTGTGTAGCCAATATGCCGGGGGCGGTGCCGCGTACCAGTACGTTTGCACTGAACAATCAAACAGAAGGTTATGTGTTGCGCTTGGCCGAACAAGGCTTACAAGCTTTGGATTGCGACACGGCTTTAAAGCGTGGACTAAATACTTATCGGGGTTTATTGACTAATGCCGAAGTGGCGAAAGCGTTTGGTTTGCAATATGGCCCTGTGCCATCTTTCGTTAAATAGCATCTTTATTCCTACCCTGCCGCTCTGCCTTAAAGTGCAGCAATAGCTGACTTGGCATTACACTGTGAAATGACTTCTGCTAACTGTAATTCATTCAATTTATGTTTGATCGCTTCAGTACCATTGAAGCCAAACACTTGATAATCCTTTTTTACAAAGGTAACGATTTGGCATTTCTTAAAGGGTTGGTTTTCAAACGGCAGCTTTGTAGCCTCCAGATTTGATGGCTTAGCTTCTTCCAAACTGGGCGCATAAATCATAAATTCACCTTTCATCACCAGTACCGCGCGGTATTCATTCTTATTGGTTAAATACAGGTAGCTTGCTTCAATGTCTTTTTCTTTTAAGCGCATGTTATGTTGTCCTTGATTGTGTCATACCAAATATAAGCCAAATCACGCTTTTTTTGGCGGATGTTAATTGCTTTGAATATTCCGGCAAGCCCTCCCTCGGCAACAGCCATCGCAGCATTCGGCAAACCAGATCTGAACTGTCACTGATCGTTTGTTCGTGTGTATCAATATCGGCATGGAACTGGGTCAGCTCGGTAGGGTGCAATAGTGTAACGTATTGCGCCGAATGTTTTTCAACCACCCTGCGACGTATTACGCAATCGCTAAACGCCCTACAGCACTTAGAACAATCATTTATTGAATGGGAAGATTGACTTGCTGTGAGCCTTTTTTAGCTACGTTAAGCTTTTCAGATCAATACAGTGGCTATATTGCCAGTCGTGCTAGCAAGTACTCCCCAGCTTATCGATATAGTTTTATAATAGCGCATTATTGTTTAATTTCGCCGCCCACTATGCCCCAAGAAAAACCCGGTCAAATACACCCATCATGGCAAGCGGTGCTTGGGGATGAGTTTAATAAGCCTTATATGCAAGCTTTGCGGGCTTTTTTAAGTCAAGAAAAAGCCGCAGGTAAGATCATTTACCCATCTGGTTCCTTGATATTTAATGCATTTAATCACACGCCATTTGAGAAGGTAAAGGTGGTGATTATTGGACAAGACCCATACCATGGCGTGGGGCAAGCACATGGTTTGAGTTTTTCTGTGCCGCAAGGGGTGGCTTTGCCGCCATCGCTGATGAATATTTTTAAAGAGATTGCGTCTGATTTAAATATTCACATGAGTGGAAAGGGTGATTTAACACCGTGGACAAATCAAGGTGTATTACTACTCAATGCCACGCTCACGGTTGAGCAAGCCAACGCGGGGTCACACCAAAAGCGAGGATGGGAGACTTTTACCGATGCTGCGATTGCGGCATTAAACGCAGGCCGTGAGGGTTTGGTATTTGTGTTGTGGGGCAGTTATGCGCAGAAAAAAGGCGCGTTTATTGATGAGGCAAGGCATCTGGTGCTTAAGTCGCCGCACCCTTCACCACTTTCTGCACATCGCGGTTTTTTTGGCAACCACCAGTTTTCTAAAATTAATCAGTATTTAACCCAACAAGGCCATACGCCGATTAACTGGCAATTGTAGGTTAGGATGGCAAGTTGAGGTAAGTTAACGGATCTTACTCATCTGAGCGGAAAATGTTGGTGTGTATCAATCAGCATGCAGTCGGGGCAGTGTACTCATCTTCGTATTCGGTCTTTATGTGCGATTTTGAAGTTTCCAGCAGGATTCAGTAGTAGACTGGATTAAGCTAATTCGCGTAAATACTCAGGATGATTTTCAGCCACCCGTAGCAGCGTTTTTGCTGCCCCTGAAGGTTGCCTGCGTCCTTGTTCCCATTCTTGTAAAGTCCGCACAGAAATCCCTAAAAGTTTTGCGAATTGGCTTTGTGATAAACGGGAAGCGATTCGTGCTTTGGCAACCGGTGATTCAATGACCTGACCTGTGCGTGTGACGACAGAAACGCGCCCGATTTGTCCTGCATGCATTTGGTTGATAGATTCGAGCAATTCTGCGTTCAGATCACGTTCTGCATCACGTTTTAGCAATTCGGTTTCAGATAATTTCGGCATGGTCGGCAAGCTCCCGTAAAGCGTTTAATATTGAGGTGGCGATATTTTCTCGCGCACTTTTGGTGTAAACCGTTAACAGCCAGATTCGTCCTTGTGAATCTTGCACATAATACAAAATGCGTACTCCGCCGCGTTTTCCCGAACCTGGACGAGACCAGCGTAGTTTTCTTACGCCTTGCGTACCTTGTACAACGTCGCCTTGTTTTGGATTTTTAGATAGTGCGATTTGCAGTTTTGCCAATTCATCATCGGTGAAGTAGTCGGTGACGTATCGGCTAAAAATGGGCAGTTCAATAAAGGTATACATGTGAGTATTATACGTCTTTGCCGTATAATTTCAATTGCGTTTATTTTCTTCTTTGTTAATTCGGCGCAATAATCGATCCTGGTACTGGTTGCTGTGGGTTTTCAGCTTGCTGGCTGCTGGACGATTACTAGGTAGTCCCTACAAATCAATGCAGGTTGATTTTTATCAATGGGTTACCAAAATAGGTGCCACAAACAGGAATCTCCAAGTCAATGCCTCCTGAGTTAA
>NZ_JAYTLQ010000005.1:0-2603 GCF_043729335.1 Crenothrix sp.
AATCCAATCAATCTCATGTGCTATACCTTTATTATTTTTATTAGTAGGCCTTTTTTCCCTGACCTTATAGCCGTGCTGAACGCAATCTTGCGCAATGCTTATTTATTGATCTGTATCGAAATATGTTTGAACCCGTCCAAGCAAAGGCTACAGACGAACGAAGACGATGCCTCAATAAGTAACTCCAAAAAAACAGCGCCAGCACAGATCACCCACTGGCGCTGGTTAGGCTAGGGAACCAAAAAACTCAATCCTTATTGGTTTTGTTTCATGACCCAATCTATGCCTGTGTGCGCCCCAGCAGCACTTTGACAATGGAATTCAACCAGGTAAACCTCAGCGCCCGCCTTACGCGAGCGGGTTTTATTGACCGTCATAAGATACGGCCCTGAGCCACCAACCAAGGTGTAACCAGGGCTAGGAAAGGGGTCGCTATCCTTGGCATCTATGCTGACCGGCGTAGCAGCGCCATTTGCAGGCAGCACGGCCTGAATGCTTACCTGTGCTGGATTGCGGGGTCGCAAATCCTTCACATCCACATAGAGATGTTCCGGCTCGCCCGTGCCGTCGCCAGCATTAGAGCAAGTGACTTCATAGATGTCAGTTCCACCCGCTTTTGATTTCTTACGGCCTATAGACCCGGCCTGCGTATGCGCCGCCACAAGCTCCCCGTATCCGATTGCAATCAATAAAGTTGCAAGCATTATTTTTTTGGTATTTTTCATTTAATATCCTCATGCCATTAGCTTACCAATGGCAATATCATCAAAACTGTTTTGATTTTATCCGCAAAAAGTTCCAGGATGACCGCATTGCGCGGCACACCCTGGAATTGAAGGTGCTGTAAAGTTAGTTAAAGAACGAAAAGGACTAACTTACAAGCCCTGGTTACCTTTGGTAAAGGGACAGGTATTGCGGCCAGTCAGGTAGGTATCAAATGCCACGCCATTAGGCTCGACGCTAACTTCAGTCTGTGCGCCCGTGCAATTAGCAAGGTCCGCAGCACTGTTATTGACGGTCAGCGTAGTCCAATAAGTCTTTTGCAACATGTCTGGGTCGTTATATAAGGCACTGCCGCCCTCAAGCGCAGGAAACCACCAGTCCGCGCGGTTGTTGTCGCCATTGCCCTTCGCCATATCCTTAAAAGTATCCGCATCTGCCGCACTTTTTTGTACAAAACCGGTCTTGCCAGAAGTTGTCCTGGTGACTCCGTTATCCAAAGCATCCTTCGGTGCTTTGTATGGCCCAGCCTTATCATTGCCTGCATTCTTCCCTAAGTCGCAATAATTGATTACACCGATGCGGACCTTCAAGCTTTTCACACAGTTATCAACGATAGTCGGTGCGGTTACCCTAAACTGCGGAAGCGCATACACATTCGGTGCCATCACGCCATCCTTCCATACAATCCCTTGTACATTACCTAAGTTATCAGTGATTTCTTGGGCGGTATTAAAAGGCGATCCACCCGCAATCGCAGCCACGCCCAGTTTAAGCGATGCCTCTTTTATTGTTCCGTTACCATTACCGCCCACTTGAATCACTGCTCCGGTCGCATCTCTCCACACCGCGTTAGTGTCGAACGGAAACACCGCCGATTGGCCAAGTACCGGATATGACTGCGCTGGCGGGCCTCCTTCTACGCTATTGCCACAACCATGGGTGAGAGTGAACGCGTTGTAACTGCCTTTGCCTTCTTCAGCTTGGTCTCTAACGCCCGTGTGGGCAAACGTTTGTCCGGCAGCAAACAGGGCTACCAGCGAGCAAAATGTTAAGCCTTTAATTTTTAAATCCATCAGCAAGTCCTCCTTAGGACATAGTTATAATTTTTAATAAAGCATTTCATCAATAGTGACGACTATTTACGTATCACGACCAAAGTAAAAGCATTAACCATGCCAAGTTTTAGATATTTTTCGGACTACTAGGATTCTTGCCTTGATCGGTACTATTCCAGATAAATTTTAATTAACTTATTGATAATGCTAATTATTTAATAAAATTAAATTATTTTTGATTAAATACAAAACATAATTGGGAACGGGACGTATTCCCTAAAAAAACCACCATTTTTGGCTTAAAATCAAAAACTGTGTCATATGACACAGTTTAATTAAAATTTCTTAGCCCCTGAAACCCACATGAGCCGTGGCTTTCAGAAAAAACTGTGGCATATGCCACAGTTTCTATAAAAAAGTGCGTCATATGACACACTTTTTGATGATTTTTTAGCGTCCATTCTCAGCTTTTATATCGCAAAGACTAAATCAGCATGATTCAGGAGTGGTTCGGCTACAATTACGCTTAAGGTAACCTCTAAAAATTCAAAAAACGCCTTCTCCCGTTGGGATGCCTACATGGACAGATATTTGCTCCTGCAATATCTGCATTCACCACATCCATGTGGATTATGTAGGTAGTAGGGCACCAACAGTAGGCGCTTTAGGCGACGCAGGGCGACAAACCGCTCCTGCGTTTGCTGCATTCAGTACATCCTGTACTTCAGCAGTTGCCGAGAAGGTTGGGATGAGGGCTTTAAAATCAAGTGGTTATTTCCCTCACCCTAGCCCTCTCCCAGAGGGAGAGGATATTATTAGAGATTC
>NZ_JAYTLQ010000006.1:0-30235 GCF_043729335.1 Crenothrix sp.
TAATTCAGACAAAGGGTCGGTGGCAACAGTTTTGGGATAAGGTTGACCAATTTGGGACTCAGATTTGTGCTTAAGAACATCTAATTAAATCAGCACCCGATCATTTTAACTTTTTCGGGCTGTTCCTACCTTAATTATTTAGGAAAGATGTCTAATGTTAACTGTTCGTCAGGCAAAAGTTGGGCAACGTAAAGCATCCAGATTATTTGAAAAGATGTTTGCAAAATGATCTGCCGCTGCCAAGGTTCTTGGTTATTTTGAAAAACTGATAGGTGATGAGGGCTTGCTATTTTAATTTATAACCACAAATATAATTGCGAATAGGTTTGACAACCCAATTAATTAACCTACAATAGAGTAAGCTAAGAAATACGATATACCCTTTGTTTACCACTTCGATGCCTCCACGTTGTATTCGTCCTGTTTTTCATACCGTAATATTCAAATTTACCAGCTTACTGGCCTTTTTTTTAAAGGCTTTATTTAATTTTTAGGACTCTTATATGACTATTCCAGCAACAACTACCGGCACCGTAAAATGGTTTAACTCTGAAAAAGGCTTTGGCTTTATTGAACAAAAATCAGGCCCTGATGTTTTCGTACACTTTAAAAACATTTTAGATACCAGCGGTTACAGAACCCTTAACGAAGGCCAACAGGTTGAGTTTAAAATCACCCGTGGCATGAAAGGCCCACAAGCCGAAGAAGTTAAAGTCGTTTAAATAACGCAAGGTTGAGGGAAAATCTCCCTCAACCGCTTTTCAAAGAGGCTTGCCCTCACATCACACCCTTGTCCGCGTATTTTTCCTGTTAGATAGCCATGGTATCTCTTAAGCTATTTGTTGTTTTTTAATATAAATTGTTGCTTGTCACACAACTGTAACATAACTGTAATATAGCTGTCATATTCCCCCCTTAAGCTGTTCCAAGTTTTCACATACTTAACTTGCGAGCATTTCATGAAACAACCAAGACTCACATTGGCGATAGCAACGGCCTTAACGGCATGCGCGTCATCGACAGCTTTTGCGATTGATCTTTATGTTGATACCAGAACTCAACAGATCTATGCAGAACCTGGCCCTCATCGTGAACTGATGGGCTCTTTTGAAAGAAAGGAAGATAAAGCTGCCGAAACACTAAGCCCTTCTGATACCCAAGCCATAAAAGAAGATTTGGAAGCCAAAACTCTGCAAATTAATGCGTTAAAAGAACACGTTGATGAAACAGATAAAATCAAAGTTAAAATGGACGAAAAAGGCTTACAGGTTGAAACAGCAGATAAGAAATTCAAGTTTAAATTGGGTGGCCGTATTCAAGCGGACGCATCATTCCATAACGGTGATGTCTTATCAAGAGGCGGTGTTCCTGTTGAAGCCAATGATGGTACTGAGCTGCGCCGTGGCCGTATACGTTTTGAAGGGGTATTTGGCACGGATTGGTTGGCCAGATTGGAAGCCGATTTTGCGAATGACCGGACAGCGGTTAAGGATGCTTTTATCCAATACACGGGCTTAAGCCGTTACGCAAACATTACTGTTGGGCAGCAAAAACAAAACTTTAGCCGAGAGTTGCAAGAAAGCTCCAACGACATGATGTTTACCGAACGGTCACTGATGAATATCTTGGCGGCTCCAGTAGTTGACCGTGCTATCGGTCTTAATTTTACCCATAATGATGAAAAATGGATGGGGGAAATCGGTATTTTCGGTGACTCTATTACGCCGCCAACCACTGCGGGCAGTGTCAATACGGGAGGCACACCCACTGCGGGACGAGTGGCAATGGATGAGGGCTGGGGTATTTCATCACGTTTTACTTATAACCCGATTATAGAAAAAACCAAAATGATCCATTTGGGCGTCGCAGGAAACTACAGAAAACCGGATGACAATTCTGAAGTGGCAAAAAGTGCGCCCTTGAGAAATAACTACAGAACCACCAACATGTCAGACTTATCGTTGCTTGATAGCAGTGTCTTTAATGTTACCGACATCACCATGTTGGGATTGGAGGCCGGCGCTATCTATAAGGCGTGGTCAACAGGTTTTGAATACACGCAAAGCTGGATTAATTGTAATGCAAACTGTAACAATGCTGACACCACACCCGATGTACAAGATGGTCTAAGCTTAAATGCCTGGTATGGCGAGATAGCGTATACACTGACAGGTGAATCGCGTGGTTATAAAAACGGCAACTTTGGTTATTTAAAGCCTGCCAGACCTTTCAGTTTAAAAAATGGTGGCTGGGGTGCATGGGAGCTTGCAACACGTTATTCAGAAGCTGATCTGAATGATGGCAACTTTAACGGTGGCGGTCTTTCTAACGTAACCGTTGCGCTTAACTGGTACATTAATAACAACTTCCGACTCATGGCAAATTACACACGCATGTTAGACATTAGAAACTCACCTTTATCGGTACTCGATGGTTCTGAACGAATCAGTGGAGATAACACCGATCTAAATACGTTTATGTTACGCGCTGCCATGTTTTTCTAAGCATCAATTTATCATTGTTCGTACCTTAAAGCCGAGCGGTATACCGCTCGGCTTTTTTTATGGGTATCAAATCGTATATCATAGTAGTCTTTACGACGGAAATACTTAGAAAGTTACTGTTGTCTTGATATGCTCATTCTTTTGAGGTAAACATTGAAAATTAATCCCATTTTTCTTACCAAACTATTTCCAGCGTTGTATTTAGTCGCCTGTGCATCAGTACCCAACCATTCTGCCAATTGGCGTGTAGATGCAGTTAGCCTTTACGATTCAGGCCATAATAAAGGCACGGAAATCATCAGTGTACAACAAACAACGCTACTTGCCGTACTCAGTAATTTTGATACCGGTGAAGTAGATGTGCTGGATGTAAGCCAGCCCACGCATTTAAAAAGAACCGCGCGTTTTAACCTAGGGTTAGCCAAAGGTGAAGAACTCACCTCGGTGGCTTTTCACCCCACTTTAGATGTATTTGCGGCGGTGATTGATGCCGGTAACAGTCCGGGTCGATTAGAAATGCGCTCGGCAACAACCGGTACACTATTAGATAGCATCACCGTTGGCTTTGGCCCTGATGCCGTGGTTTTTTCAGGCGATGGCACTGTGCTCATGATTGCCAATGAAGGCGAAGACTTTTTGTTTGAACCATTGAATAAACAATTTTTCAGCCCAGAGGGCAGTATTTCACTGGTGCGTCTGAGCAAAACCGGACACATCAACAGCCACAAAAATTTGGAACTGGCTGACATGATTAATCATCTGACGATTGTCATCAACAAAGGTGGCCGATTTATGGAACGGGAAATCGACTGGAATGGCGATGGCAAAATCAGCAAAAAAATGGATTTTAACGGCGACGGTGTAATTGACAAGAAAAAAGTGCTGCTAGGTTACTTTGAAGGCCGTGATGTGTTCGGTACCGAAACCAGTGGCGAGAAAAAAATATTAATCCCGATAAAGTCCCATTCCTCCGCTTTATTAGAACCGGAATACATTGCCATCAGCCCGGATGCCAGCAAAGCCTACGTAACCTTGCAGGAAGATGATGCGGTCGCGGTGGTGGATTTAATCAACGAACACGTCATGAGCTATTATGGTCTGGGCGCTACCCACCACAAAACCGATGCCAATTATGACGGCTGGGTAAAATTTAACCAATCACTGACAGGGCTACGCGAACCCGACGGGATTACAACAATAGCCAATGGCCGGTATTTTGTTACCGCTGATGAGGGCGATACCGACTCGGATAGCTCTACTCAACCGGAGAATCAACCAACCAGTGGCGGACGTTCAGTCAGCGTATTCGATGCAGCGACCGGTACCTTATTGGGTGATACCGGCAATCAGCTTGATGAAACGGCCTTCGCCAATAAAATTTACCCTGAACGGCGCAGTAACCGCAAAGGCTCTGAACCTGAAATGCTGGTTGCCATCGATCTGGACGGCGTGCCCTATATTGCCGTCGGTATGGAAAGGGCTGGCGCTGTTGAGCTGATTTCACTGGCAGATCCTAGCCATCCTAAGGTAGTTGCTTTAGGCAAAATTACCGGCGATGATGATAAATCACCGGAAGGTATCGCCCATTTTGAGATTGCTGGCGAGCATTATGTGATTACCGCCAATGAAATGAGCGGTACGGTGGAGTGTTTTAAAATCAGTCGCAATCCCGCCAAATAGGTCATTGACGCATGCTACGCGATGCCTGAAAATTATCCTTTAGATGTACACCCCACCAACTTTCGGTCGCTGTTTTTATTTGTATTAACGCTAGGCAATTATGCCTTGATGTATCTGGCCAATATCGTTTTGGCCAGATCGTTAACCATCAGTGATTTTGATGATTACAATGTGGCATTGTCCATTGTCACTATACTGTCAACACTGGCAACGTTGGGCTTGGAAAAATACGCCCTACGCGGCATTGCATTATTTCGGGAACGTCAGGATTGGCGAAAATTCCGGGGTTTCTGGTTATTTTCACTCAGAACCATTTTTGGTTTCAGCGTGTTGTTGTTTATGCTATTGGGCATTGGGCTTGAAACTTTATTGGCCTTACACGATGCTGATTACCATATTGCTATCGTGTTATTTGCCGGTTTTTTGCCCATCATTGCCATTAGTTTATTTCTGGTCGAGGTGTTATCCGCACAGGGCGCGCACTTATTAGGTTTTAGCCTTTACCGGTTATTTTTGCCGCTGTGCTATTTACTTTTAATCACAAGTACTTCTTCAAGCCACATACCGCTAACAGCATCAACAGCAGTGCTGTGTTTTGGCGCGGCCTGGACATTAACCTGCGGTGTTATTTGGTACGCAGCAAAGTTATTAATGCCTGCTGAAGCTAAACACGCTACACCGTTATCACTCCCCAAAAAATGGCTTAGCCGTTCATTACCGCTGGTATTTAACAGTCTTATGTTAACGGTAATGACTAGCAGTGGCGTAGTCATCCTGGAAATTCTGTTTCCTTCCGGTTTACAAGTCGGTGTTTATGCTGTTGCCGCACAAACGGGCGGATTTATTTCCTTAATCGGTACATCAACCAATCGGTATTATTTGCCTATGATGGTTGTTCTGATTGACCACAAAAATAAAGCTGCCATTCAGCAATTAATTAACCAAAGAACGCTGGTTGTTGGTAGTCTGATTTTAACCTTATTCGCTGTTATTGTCCTTTTTGGACAACAGCTACTGAATTTATTTGGCAGCCAATTTAGCTGCGGTTATTTAACCTTGGTGATTATTGCCACAGGCGCATCTTTCAGTGCATTATTTGCCGATATTCCCTATTATTTGCAGTTTATAGGCTTCAATCGCACAGTCTTAAGCTCAACTTTACTGGCAATGACGACTATGGTAACGCTGGCTTGCTATCTGGGTAATCTGTTCGGAACCGTAGGCGTAGCCATCGCTTATATGTTGCCCGTGGTTTTATTGTTTAGCAGTTTTCGGGTTATGGCAGAAATCCACTTTAGACGCTTTTAAAGCAAATTGTCATCAGGTCTATCGTTTTAAAGCCACTTAATTCCCTGCCTTATATATGTCACACAATCTTCACACAACTGCAACAAATTTGTCATAAATAGCCTATACACTACAACCTACATAATTAGCCACAGATGCTTGTTTGTAGTCAATTATGTATAGATATTTATAGTCTTTTAAACCTGAAAGTATTATTTTGGAGATTACACCTAATGAATAAAAAAGCCCCTTTGATTGTTATGATTGCTGCCTTAAGCTTTTCCAGCTTTAACGCTATGGCTGCCGGAGAATGTGCGGCGCAAGTGGTTTCAAAATTAGCGTCAAATGCAACCTATAAAGCATTAAATGCAAAGCTTGCTCCAAAAGTAGCCAATTTAACAGCGAAGTTAAAAGCCGTTAAAGATCAACCTACTTATGCCAGTTTACTTTCCGAAGTCAAAGCTACGGCCGGCACTGACCGTTTAGTGATTACCTTAGCCGATGGTACCGTTGTTGTTGACACTGGCAAATCAGCCAACAACAACTATGGAACGTACGCAGCAAAAGGCGTTAACGAAAACCATAATTCGCGTGTTGCCATCATGTTGGCTCAAACTCACGAATGTGGCCTTGGCGTTGAAACTAAATACAGCTCAACCGACAAATCTCAAGAAAAATATGTAGCCATTCGTCTTGGCGCATACCTGGACAGTGCCGGTACAGCAAGATTGTCTAGAAAATAAGACTCCTGCTATCAACAGGATTGCTTTACAGTAGAGATACAAGGGACAATTAATTGACAAGGAGTCACTTTTTAAAAGCCTGTCTTAAGCATATCGCTTAAGACAAGCTGTAAAGTCAGCAGCACTACTTTTGTAGGAAAATTAAGGATTTCGGTTTATTTCATTTATAAAGCAACACTTCACATTACAAGCCTTAGCGCCTGTCACATAATCGTCACACAAATGTAACAAAACTGTCATAAAGCGCCGATATACTAAGGCCTGCGTAATTAGCCACAGATGCTTGGATGTAGCTAATTATGTACAAACCTATAAACCATTTTAAACCTACCATCTTTATTTGGAGATAACATTGAAAAATAATAAAACCGCTTTGGTTCTTATAATTGCTGCATTAAGCTTTTCCAGTTTTAACGCTATGGCTGCCGGAGAATGTGCGGCGAAAGTGGTTTCAAAATTGGCGTCAAATCCAACCTATAAAGCATTAAATAAAAAGCTCGCTCCAAAAGCAGCCAATTTAACAGCAAAGTTAAGAGCCGTTAAAGATCAACCGACTTATGCCAGTTTACTTTCCGAAGTCAAAGCTACTGCCGGCACTGATCGCTTAGTGATTACCTTAGCCGACGGTACCGTTGTTGTTGACACTGGCAAATCAGCCAACAATAACTATGGAACATACGCAGCAAAAGGCGTTAACGAAAACCACAACTCGCGTGTTGCCATCATGTTGGCTCAAACTCACGAATGTGGCCTTGGCGTTGAAACCAAATACAGCTCCAGCGACAAGTCTAATGAAAAATATGTAGCCATTCGTCTTGGCGCATACCTGAACAGTGCTGGTACAGCAAGATTGTCTAGAAAATAATAGTCCGGATATTTTAGGACTTTATACAAAATAACGGACAGCGAGAAGACAGGATGTCACTAATTTGCAAAAGCTTGTTTTGGACTTAAACTCCAAAACAAGCCGTAAAAAATCATTTCAATTGGCTTAAAACATCCGCTATATTTTCAATAGCCATTATTGCATCGTTCGGCATCAATAATCATCCCACTCCTGAAACTGCCCCGCTTTAAGTGGGTAACCTAATAAACTAACCCAGATTTTTAAGCTTTTAATAAACTGGATTATCCTGGTTCCGCATCTTTATCCATATAAATATCAATAGGAGCTGTCGGTTTAATGGTTGCAACCGGCAAATCTTGCCCTGACCGCCATTGCAAAACTGCCTCTTTTTTACCAGCTCCGGTAATAATAAAAATAAGCTGCTGTGTGTTACTTAATGCTTTAGCACTTAATGAAACCCGTTCTGCCGGTGGTTTAGGCGAGTTGTAGACCGCATGTGTTAATTCATCAAGGTTATGCTGGTGGCCTGGGAACAGACTGGCGGTATGGCCGTCTTCGCCCATACCTAGCAATACCATATCAAACGGTAATGCATCGGCGACGATTTGCTGGTAAAACTCTGCGGCTAATTTGGGGCCAAATTCGGCAGGCATGGTAAATATCTGGCTTTCAGGAATAGCCACCTGTGCTAAAAATACCCGTGTCGCCATCACGCTGTTTCTATCCTTATGCTCTTCCGATAAACACCGCTCATCGCCGTAATAAATAAACCATTTACCCCAATCAGCGTCGGCTTTACTCAGTAAACGATAGACTTTTTCCGGCGTGCTACCCCCTGCCAATACTAGCTTAAAGCTGCCGTGTTCACTAATAGCTTCCTCTGCGGCAGCCAGTATGCGCTGGCACACCGCTTCTGCGACCTGATCTGCTGTGTCTAGGGTGTGCCATTGAATTTTTTCTTGCATTTACTTACACTCCGGAGTTAAGGAACTGCGCCAGGATTGCGCTTCTTTATCAAATAATCGACTGTCTTCAGGCCCCCACGAACCCGCAGGATAGGTGGCGATATAATCACGCTCCACCGCCCAGGTTTGTAAAATCGGATCCACAATCCGCCAGGCATGTTCAACTTCATCAAAACGCAAAAACAAAGAACGGTCACCTTTTAACACATCCAGCAACAAGTCTTCGTAGGCATCAATGGCTTTTTCATTCTGGTTACGAAAACTGGCGTCCAAACTACTGGTGCGGGTATTCATTTCAAGACCGGGTTCTTTTACCGTCATTTCTATGCGAATACATTCTTCCGGCTGAATACCTAATAGCACCCAATTAGGGTTCATGCACTGCACATTGGTACCACGAAAGAATTGCAAGGGGGGATGGCGAAAACAGATGGAAATTGTAGATTGAGATTTCGCCATGCGTTTGCCGGTACGTAGATAAAACGGCACACCACGCCAGCGCCAGTTATCAATGTACAGCTTCATGGAGGCATAAGTTTCGGTGACACTGTTAACCGGAACATTTTCTTCCTGCAAATAGCCGTTAACTTTCTCGTCATCGATAACGCCTTTAGCATATTGCCCCCTAAAAGCCTGGGCATGCACAGCTTCTTTAGGGATAGGCCGGATTGACTTTAACACTTTAACTTTTTCATCGCGCAAAGATTCCGCTTCCATAGATACCGGTGGCTCCATGGTAACCAGCGTCAACATTTGCAACAAATGGCTTTGCAACATATCCCGCAACGCCCCGGCACTGTTGTAATAATCAGCGCGGCTGCCAATACCCAAGGCTTCCGAATGGGTAATTTGGATATGGTCAATATAATTACGATTCCATAACGGCTCCAGCATAACGTTGGCAAACCGGAACACCAGCACATTTTGCACCATGCCTTTACCCAGATAATGGTCAATACGGTAAATTTGTTCTTCGGTTAAATAATGACTGATACGCCTTTGTAAGGCTTGAGCACTATCCAAATCGTAACCGAATGGTTTTTCAATGATAACCCGCCGCCAACCATTTTCTTCATCAAACAAATGATTATTACTGAGATTTTCCATTACCGGGCCAAAATCCGCAGGACTGATAGACAGGTAAAAGGCTATGTTTTTGGGAAATTTATCTTTTTGCTCAAGTGTTGTGGCTAGCTCACTGTAGCATTGCGCCTGATCAATATCACCACGATGGTAATACATCCGGGCACTGAAGCGCTGAAATACTTTTTCATCAAAATCATCTTTGACTTTAGCCTCCAGCATAGCCCGAAGTTCTGTCAGCCATTGTTTCTGATCCCAAGGCCTGCGCCCTATTGCCACAATGCGCGTGCTATCAGGCAGTTGATTTGCGGCATCAAGATGATACAGGGCAGGCATGAGTTTAATGCGGGATAAATTACCCGTGGAGCCAAAGATAACGTAGGTACAGGAGTCTGCATTCATAGTAGTTAAGATAGTAAAGTAAATCGAAATTGCGGCTACCTACTAAACTGGGGACAGATGTAGGTTAATCCTTTAGTCCTGAGCTTGTCGAAAGCTGGCCGGTGTGCCGCTCATGGTTCGACAAGCTCACCACGAACGGCACCCCTTCACCTGTCTCGCCTTAAGTTGGAAGCCCCTAATTGAAGCTAAACTTCAGCGGACTAACCACTCACCTGAGCAATCCAATCCTGCAAATTGTAATAATTGGTAATGCGTGCCACTTTATTATCACGAATCTCAAAGAAAGCACCGGCTGGCAAATGGTATGTTTGGCCCTGGGCTTCTGGTAAACCGGTATCGGTTTTAATATATTCACCCAAAACAACAAACTCGGCAGCCGCGCGTTTGCCGTCGGCCGTCGCCATAATAACCATATCGACCAGTTGTTCTTTGTAGTTATGGTTCATGCACGCCATAAATTGCGTAAACGCTTCTTTGCCAATTTCCCGCTTACCTTGATTAATGTCATGTATGACATCGTCAGTCAGCAAATTTAGAAAAGTGGCCATATCGCCACCGTTAAATGCGGCATAGTATTGCTCTACAAGCGTGATGCTGGTTTGATTCATAATGATTCCTAACTAAGCTGAAAAACCCGTTATTATCCTGTAATTTAACAGCTAGGCCAACCCAAATTCAGCGACTATCATGTCAAGCAGCAAATTACTGCGTCGCCATGCTATTGTTTTGCATGTTTTGCACGGCATAACGCAAATAGACAAACAGCGAAAATTGCGCTCCAAAAATAAGATTGGCCATGAGCAAATGCAAGGGCTGAGCAACGGCGGGCATACCTAATCTATCCAGGCTAACGCCCACCAGAATGGCTATAACAATACAACTTATCAATGCTAAGCTCATCCGATGTAAAAACACTACACGGCCACGATAAGCACGGTATAACTTCCAAACCAGCCAGCTGTTGGTGAATAAGATAAGCGATGAAAATGAACGATGTACATAAAAAATAATCGGAAAGCTCTCGCGCCAGAAAGCACGATCTATGCCGACTTGGGAGTTAGCTAAAACATCAACCGCTTGCCGCACCTGCGTACCCATGGCGACTTGCAGTAATGTCATTGCCATAGCAACAATTAACACTGTTTTAAACTGGCCTGGTAAAACATTGACGTTAATCGTTGGAATAAAAGTCCGTTGCGATCGTAACACCGTATAAATTAGCAAACTTACCAAAAACCAGGCCAATAACATGTGCAAAGTAATAATCACCGGCCTTAAATTACTTGCAACCACCGTTGAACCTAACCAACCCTGAAATCCCACCAAAAAAAACGCTGCCATCGATAAATAAAACACGGTCTTATCGGTCTTGTGGTACGCTCTGGAGGCGTAAGCCGTCATAAAAATCAATAGGCCGATAGCCACGCCGCATAACCGGTTAACGTACTCTGTCCACGTCTTGAAGGCATTAAATTGAGTGTCTTTATAGCCACTATCAGCATAAATCTGATGATAATTTGCCGGTAGCTGCGATTCATCGGTAGGTGGAATCCATTGGCCAAAACACGTTGGCCAATCCGGACAACCCATGCCTGCACCGGAAGCCCGCACGATGCCACCCACAAGAATCAACATGTAGATCGCAAAAATGGTGATGATTCCTACACGCCGAAAATAAAGCGCTGTTTGTGGATTGATTAGGTTGGCCATGCTAATAAAGTTAATGGCGTTTGGTCGGCTAAAGTAAGTTTCGGCATGTCAGTTTCTGAAACGGAGAGCACAACCAGCATTTTGCATTTATTGTGGCTATGCTGCGCTGATAGCACACTGCCCACCGCTTGGGTATTATCTGGATTTTCGTCAAACACAGCGGCGTTTCCCGCAGGGAGGTGGACACTATCGCATTCTGCAATAAACAAAGCGCGTTTGGTTTTACCCAGATAATGAGTACGAGCGACAATTTCCTGGCCGGTATAGCAGCCTTTGTTAAAACTGACGCCGCCTAACTTATCAACATTAAGCATTTGCGGAATGTATTCCTCCGAGGTGTCTTCACTCAACCAAGGAATACCCGACATAATATCAAGAGTTTGCCATGCGGCTGTATTGGCGGCATTAAAGCCTTGATTAACACTGTAATCAGACCACAATATAACGGCCTTATCTGTTTGTGCAATAACTAATTGACGATTTTCTAGTGCAGAAAACTGTACTGAAATACTATCTTGCCCCTGCACGTCAAACTGTTTTGCCAGTGGCTGTTCAGATGTTGATAAACCGATCAAGCACAGTGTATCCGAGCAATCTGTTAAGGTAACTACTGAGCGCAAAACGTACATTTGCAATTTCTTTTTAACGGGCCCCAGTAATGCGTGTGGCAAAACCAGTAAAAAGCCTTCTGTGCTTTTGAGCAACAAAAACGTACTAATCACCCGTCCTTTAGGATTGCACATGGCACCAAAAATAGCTTTACGTTCACTTACTTCATTAACATTACACGTTACTTGGCCTTGCAATAGGTTTGCGGCATCTTTACCGGTAACCGATAAAACCGCCAAATGCGTAAGCGGATAAATATGTTTGTCGTTTTCAGGCAAACCGACAGGAAAGACGATGTGTTGCTCATCTTCAAATAGTGCCTGCTCGGCCAATAAAAAGTCTTTCCATTGTTGATTCATAAACAACAGGGGCAATTTTCAATAAAAATCATCTTCGGCTGTTTCTCAATATTTCTTCAATTTCTTCCTGGGGAAGATGCCGCACATTTTGACCTTTTATCATGTAAATCAAATGCTCACAAATATAACAGGCATGATCACCTATTCTTTCCAAGGCACGCACCGTCCATAATACATTTATAGTACGGGTAATATTACGCGGGTCTTCCATCATGTGGGTAATCAGTTGCCTAAAAATACTGACGTATTCACGGTCAACATTTTCATCGCGTCCGGTAATGGTTGCCACATCATCCACATCCATACGGGCAAAAGCATCCAATGAATCATGCAGCATGGCTCTTACCAGATCGGCCATGTGTTGTAATTCGTAATAATTGTCTTTTTTAGAGACGGGACTTTCAATATCTGCTAAAGAAATGGCCATTTTAGCGATACTTTCCGATAAATCTCCGACAATCTCAAGTTCATTAATGACCTTAATCACAGTAATCAACAATCTTAAATCAAAGGCGGCTGGCTGTCTTAGCGCGAGAATCTGATTACATTCCCGATCTATGGCAATTTCCAAAGCATCAACCACATTATCTTGCCTGATGACCTGATCTGCCAACTCAGCATCACCGGTGGTGAAAGCTTGCACAGCCCATTCTATTTGCTGTTCAACCAGTCCGCCCATGGTTAACACTTTATTACGAATATCTTCCAATTCTTTATTAAACTGGCCTGATATGTGTTGGCCTATTTTTCCAGTATCCACTGTTAATTCTCCTTATCCGTATCTGCCGGTAATATAATCTTCGGTTTGTTTTTTGCGGGGGTTAGTGAACAATTCACTGGTCGTGCCCATTTCTATTAATTCCCCCAAGTACATGAATGCTGTGTAATCGGAAACCCGTGCTGCTTGTTGCATATTATGCGTTACGATCACTATGGTGTACTTTTCTTTCAGTTCGTTGATCAGTTCTTCAATTTTTAAGGTTGAGATCGGATCAAGCGCCGATGCCGGTTCATCCAATAACAACACTTCCGGTTCAATGGCGATAGCTCTGGCAATCACCAAACGCTGCTGCTGTCCACCGGACATGCCTAATGCGTTGTCATTAAGACGATCTTTCATTTCGTCCCACAGCGCCGCGCCGCGCAACGCATTTTCAACGGTTTCTTCCAGTATACGCTTATCGTTAACCCCTTGAATACGCAAACCATAGGCCACATTTTCAAAGATGGATTTTGGAAACGGATTAGGTTTTTGAAATACCATACCAACACGCCTACGTAACGCAGCCACATTAACGCTTTTGTCGTAGATGTTTTCATTTTCCAGCAAGATTTTGCCTTCAATTCGAGCGCTATCTACCAAATCATTCATGCGGTTAATACAGCGTAACAAAGTGGATTTTCCGCAGCCACTGGGGCCGATGTAAGCGGTAACCCGTTTTTTAGGCATTTCCATGGTAATGTTGTGCAAAGCCTGCTTTTGTCCATAGAACAGATTCAAATTCTCCACACGCACACACACTTCAGTGGGGGTGTGGTTTTTGCTTTGTCCGCGCAAAACAGAATTCATGTCTATTGCATGGGTACGTGTTTGTTGTGCTGCCATTCGTTTAACCTTCTTGAAGTCGGTATTGGGTGTTAAATCAGGTCTAATTCATTGAAATACTTATAAGAACGCAACATTTTGCGCCTCTAGATGATACTAACCATCCAATGCACGGTATTTTTCACGCAGATTGTTTCTGATGACGATTGCCGCCAGATTCAAGCCGATAATCACCAGCACCAACAATAATGCAGTCGCATAGACTAAAGGACGCGCCGCTTCTACATTCGGGCTTTGAAAACCCACATCATAAATATGAAAACCCAAATGCATAAACTTTCTGTCCAGATGCAAAAACGGAAAGTTGCCATCCAGCGGCAATGTCGGTGCTAATTTAACTACACCGACCAACATTAATGGCGCAACTTCACCCGCAGCTCTTGCGACCGCTAAAATCATGCCGGTCATAATCGCCGGACTGGCCATGGGCAATACTGTTAGCCAAAGGGTTTCAAACTTAGTCGCACCCAATGCCAAACTACCTTCACGGATGGCTTTAGGAATACGCGCCAAACCTTCTTCAGTAGACACAATCACCACCGGCAACGTCAATAAAGCCAGGGTAATTGAGGCCCACATTAAGCCCGGCGTTCCAAAAACCGGCGCGGGCGCAGCTTCCGGATAAAAAATCCTGTCGATATTGCCGCCTAGAATATAAACAAAAAAACCTAAACCGAACACGCCATACACCACCGAGGGTACACCGGCCAAGTTATTAACGGCAATGCGAATCAAGCGGGTCACAAAACCTTGCTTGGCATATTCACGTAAATACACGGCCGCAACCACACCAAACGGGGTGACAATAAGCGACATAATAAGCACCATTAACACCGTACCAAAAATAGCCGGAAAAATTCCGCCTTCGGTATTGGCTTCACGCGGTTCATCGGTTAAAAATTCTTTTAGCTTGATGCAATAATGGCCAATTTTACCAAACATACTCATAGCGTTGGGTTGATAAACCCGCACCACCTTGGCCAACGGCACAGTAACACTCGCGCCACTGTCGGTTTTAGCCGTCAAACTGTAACGCCGAATGTTTTGATACAACTCGCCCAGTTGCTGCTGATATTGCTTATATTTATTATCGTAATCCGCTTTTTCTGTAGCCAGCTCTTTCTTGGCGGCAGCGTCCCATAAATTTGCCAGCTCCAGCTTTTTTTGCTTCAGCCTTAAGCGCTCCAGTCCATAATTAATCGCGCCAATTTCCTTTTTCTCTAGTTGGTGTATGGTATTAAAGACCGTTAACGATTCGGCTATTTTTTCCTGTAACACTGGCCATGCCTGCTCACCGGTGGCAATGACTTTATTATTGTCCTTAACCTCCAGTAATTGGCCATAAAAATTGCCCCACTCGCGGCGCTCAATGACCATTAAATCATCAGGGTAGCTTTGTTCTTTAATACGGCGTTGCTGTATCCAGCGAAAATCACTACCGGTAATATCACGGTTGCCGGTTTTTAACTGATACTGAATCAGGGCATCCTCATTTTCAGCCATTTTATAGCCCGCCGATTTTGCCGCCGCCAAAGAGGTCACGGTAGAATCAACTTTTTCACCAAATATAACAACCGGTTGGCCATTATCGCTTTCATAGACAAAACGGCCTACTTCGGCAGGCCAAAAATGGCCTATGCCGCGCACGGTAATCAAACCCAGTATGCCAACCACCATAATGAGGCAGGTGCTTACGGCGGCTGCGTTGAGCCATATCCACGGTTTACCACTTTTAAACCATAATTTCATCATAATGAACTGTATTTTTCACGTAACCGTTGGCGAATCACTTCGGCCAGCGTGTTAAAAACGAATGTAAAAGTAAATAGCACCAAAGCGGCTAAAAATAACACCCGATAATGAGTACTGTCGACTTCGGATTCCGGCATTTCCACCGCAATATTGGCGGCCAGTGTCCGTAATCCCTGAAAGATGCTCATGTCCATAACCGGTGTATTGCCGGTTGCCATTAAAACAATCATGGTTTCACCGACAGCTCTACCCAGGCCAATCATCACCGCCGAGAAAATACCCGGACTGGCGGTCAGTAACACTACTTTAGTCATGGTTTGCCAAGTGGTAGCACCCAACGCTAAAGAACCGACTGTCAAATGCTTGGGTACGCTAAAAATGGCATCTTCAGCAATAGAAAACATGGTAGGAATCACCGCAAAGCCCATGGCAATACCAACAATCAAAGCGTTGCGTTGATCGTAACCAATATTCAATTCGGTTTTCATCCAATCCCGCATCGAGCCATGAAATAACAGCATTTCCAGTGGCGCACTGATTTGAAAAGCCAGCCAGCCAGTAAATAAAATAACGGGGATTAAAAAGGCAGCATCCCAGCCATCAGGTATTTTTTCATGGATGGGTTTTGGTAAAAATTGCCACAGAAAAGCGAAAATCATCACCGCACAAGGCACAATCAGTATCAGTAAAAATAAGCCGGCCATGTTTTCTTCTACAAATGGCGCTAACCACAATCCGGCTAAAAAGCCCAAAATTACCGTGGGTAATGCTCCCATTAACTCAATGGTGGGTTTTACGTACTGACGCATACGTGGAGCCATGAAATACGCAGTATAAATAGCCCCCATTAACGCTAAAGGCATAGCGACCAACATGCTGTAAAACGCAGCCTTCAAAGTACCAAACACTAATGGCGTTAAGCTGTATTTAGGTTCAAAATCACTGCTGGCAGATGAAGATTGCCAAATATAATCAGGTTTAGGATAGCTTTCGTACCACACTTGCTGCCAAAGTGATTTCAGGGATACTTCAGGGTATTCATTTTTAACATTCCAGACATTTATTTTGCCGTTTTCCAACTGCACCAGCAAAGCATTGGCGCGTGGGGACAGCGCTGCTGCAACCGGAAAAGAGTCGCCTACCGATTTTTTCACCAACTCTCGCTCAGCAGTAGAACTATAAATACCCATTACACCATCAGCATCAATAGTAACAAAGCCTTTGCGGCGTTGCTCTGATTGTATGGCCACCACGGCTTTGTCGGACACTTTAAATGAACGAATTTTTTGCAGCGCTGAGCGGTTTAATTTATCCCGAACCATACTCCACTGCGACACCAAGCCGTTAGATTCGCCAATCAATAAAGACAAATCACCATTTAAAAACGCAACACGGGTAATTTTTTGGCCAGACTCCGCTACATTTTGGTGCTGTTTAAGGACGGGGTTGGTCTTGTCGGAAATATCAAACACACTCAACCGGCCATCACTGCCTACCAAATACAACGAAGTTTTGTTTCTATCGATAAATAACGCTTCAACACCCGCTGAGGGCATATCCAAAAACGCATCACTACGTTTTAAGGCGGTTTCTTCAGCAAATAACGAGGATTCTTTTTCGAAATGGGTCAGGCGAATTTTACCTGGGCTCTGGGCAGTATCAGCTGTTTTGGCCACAATCGTTGTGGCATTGTCACCTGCGGTCACCGCTATTTTTTCCAGAGCAGCGCCGGTATCATCCAGTATTAATGGCTGATCGCCAGAAGGATAAAACAATGAAGGAGTAATGACCCGCACATTGTTAACGTAAGTGACTTTATACTGATGTTTGACGATAACCGCTCGTCCGTTGGATAAACCGTACACCACCGTACCTTCACTGATAGGGCTGGCTTGGGAAAAGCTGGTGATCTGTATGCCTGCCGGTATATTCACTTTTTGGCTGAGTAAAGTTTTGCCAGTGGCCACATCAAAAAAGATGATTTGCCCCTTATCAGTAAATCGGGCAGCCACTTTGTTTTGCTCTTCCATGTCCAGCAACACGGTTTTGCCGCTGGCGGGTTCCGGCACGTCATATTGACTGATCGAATTAGCGCTGGCCGGCAAAAACAAGGGGAAAACCACATACAGTAAATAAAAGAAGATCAGTACTACGGCAATAATCACCGACAACCCCCCCAATATTACGCCGTAACGTGCGATAGAATCTTTCAGCAAGCGCCATCGTTCGTGAATATCACGATCGGATTTTGCTATAGATGACTTTTTTTTCTGTGTGTTGAGTTCCGACATGTCAATAGTCTAAGATTTAAATGTGACAATGATATAACAAAAGCAAAAAAAACGGCCGAGATTTGATTTACAAATCTCAGCCGCTATTTTTTCCTACAAAATATTTTCTATATGAATTTCGATGCAATATTTCAAATCAGCAGCGCACTATCCACCAGAAATCTATTTACTTAAGTGTTGTTAATATTTTCTCTACAACAGTTGCAGGTAATGGCACATACCCATCTTTTATGACCACTTCTTGGCCGACTTTTGATAAGACCAGCTTAATAAATTCATTTTCTAAAGGCGCTAGCGGCGCATTAGGTTTTTTATTAACATAAATATATAAATAACGGGTTAATGGATAGCTGCCGTTAAGTGCATTTTCAGGTGTTGCCTCTATAAAAGCATCTCCGGTTTTTTTAGCCAGCGGCACCATTTTGATACCAGAGGTGACGTAACCCATACCCGAATAACCAATACCGTTAGTAGATGACGTCACAGATTGTACAACAGAAGCTGAACCTGGCTGCTCATTTACGTTACTTTTAAAATCACCTTTACATAAAGCGTTTTCTTTAAAATATCCGTAAGTACCGGAAACTGAGTTACGTCCGTATAACTGAATTGACTTCGCGCCCCATTCAGTTACGCCCGCTTCTCCCCATTTGGTAATGTCGCTTGCACCACCGCATTTGCGTGTCGATGAGAAAATCGCATCAACCTGCGCAATAGACAAGCCTTTAATAGGATTATCTTTATTGACTAAAACGCCCAAGGCATCAATAGCTACAGGGATAGCTGTCGGTTTATAGCCATGCTCGCTTTCAAATGCTTCGAGCTCGTCATCTTTCATTTCACGACTCATGGGGCCAAGATTTGCTGTGCCTTCTGTTAAGGCAGGCGGCGCAGTTGAAGACCCCGCTGCTTGAATCTGAATATTTACGTTAGGGTATTCTCGATTAAATGCTTCGGCCCATAACGTCATTAAGTTTGCCAATGAATCAGAGCCTACGCTAGACAAATTTCCGGAAACACCACTGGCTTTTTGATAATCAGGTAAGCCTGCATCCACAGTTTGCACAGCGCCTGCTGTACTCGACATTAAAACGCCAGAAGTCAGGCTTATTGCGGCAATCAAACATTTGGTTTTAAAAAATAATTTCATTCTCGACTCTCAAAAATAATCTATTGATGGGGCACGTCATAAAAACACACGCCAATCATATCGACTTTATATGACAACATTATGACAAGACTTTATTTTTCTGTTTTTTCCCGATATAAAAAAGCAAGCAACACATCGTATGGAAAAAAACATTCAATTATTCAATTTATTGCAGCGTTTTTAAGGTTTATAAAGCGATAGCTGTCAATTTTAATAGGCTTGATTATCTGGATATAGGCTGCGAATCATGTACTACACTTTACGCGTGTACCATGATGTACACGTTTTATGTTAAATAAAAGGGATTAAACGATGAATATGATTAAAATACTGACTCTCATTGCGCTTGTGTCGGGGTTGTTAATTAACAACCCCGCGTGGGCAAATTTAATTGTCATTGATGATTTTTCTGTAGCTCAAGGGCCATTAGCAGATAGGACAGCAAATGGAGTAGGTGAGACGCTTATCAACAGTGTACGCACACTAACGCACCAATGGCTTATAGCAGATCCCATGCCGACAAGTAGAGTACAAATAGGGGCGGGTTACCTGGATGCCAATAATGGCGCTGGCGAGGACAGTCAGGTGATTATTTCCTGGCTGCTAAATCCTGGCTTATTGCCTGCAACCATAATAAATCCGGAGTATGCTTTTGCGGTGATTAAAGTGGACGATAATGCGACTAACATCCATTTCTCATTTAATAATATCGCTTTGGCAAATTTTATGATGCCAGGTCCTGTGAATAACCAATTTTTATCATTTGCAATGGATGATATTCAGCAGGCAAATCTTAATCTGGGGGGCGTTTTACAATTAAAAATTGATGGCTCGCCAGGATGGGATATGAAGCTTGATACCTTTGGATTTTTCTATTCTCCAGCAATGCCTGTACCTGAATTTAGCCTCAGTGGATTAATTGCTTTTGGCTTAGCAGGCCTTGGTTTTTCGCGCACGCGCAAAAGAAAGTTTATTGGCAATACCTATAACACGCCATTGGCAAACTTATAAAAGAATAAGCTAACACCGATTACGCCCACAGTTAGGGCTTGTCCAGGGAGGGGCGTAATTTGAGTTCAATACATCAATCACACAATAAGCTTATTCTGCAATATCAACCCATTCAGTTAACGCAGCAATAATGCTTTTAGCTTGATCCTTACTGGAAATATTAAACTTGGATTTCTGTTTGTATTCACCGTTTTGTTTTTGATAACGGCGGATAGTGTATTTGTCAGGGCCGTATTCTTCTTTAGCACGGTTCCAGTCTTGATACCGGTACATCACCGTCGCCCACGCGCCTTTAGTCAGCACTTTTTTATCCAGTTCTTTGATCGTTTCAATACCGTCATCCTGGTATGTTACGGTTAAATCATCCACGGTTTCAGCCATAAATCCTCTAAGTCATACAAATATAGTTATAATTTACAAGTGTAGCATTACTTGCTAAAAAACTGTCCAAAGCCACGCGCACCTTCACCGACTTTAATGGTATCGACAACCTGTAAGGTTTTTACATCAAGCACCGACACCGTGCTGTCAAACCAGTTAGCCACGTAAACATGCCGATCATCAGGATGCGTACTGATACCTTCCGGTTTTTCACCAACGTCAATAACGGCCATTTGCTTAAAGGTTTCCGTGTCGATAACAGATACGCTGTTATCGGTCTGATTAGTGACCAATAGACGGCTGTCATTGAGTGCCAAAGTAACCGCATAAGGCAGGCTGCCTACTTTAATAGTAGCAATAGGCTTCATCGACGCGGCGTCCAGCACGGTAACATCGTCGCTTTCGACATTGGCGGTATACAAACGATCGCCACTTTGTGTAGTAATGATACCAAACGGATGCTTACCTACCGCCGTAGTTTGTTTAACCGTTAAGGTTTCGGTGGATATTTTAGAAACCGAATCACTGCCGCGATTAGCCACATATAACCAACGGTTATCAGGACTCACTATCAGACCTGACGGTGATTCACCGACGGTAATTATTTTGATTACTTTTAAGGTTTGGGCGCTAACGACCGACACGGTATTGTTATACCAGTCAGCAACATAAATGCGTTGGCCTTCATGGTCTACAGCAATACCCAAAGCGCCTTCGCTGACGGTTACCTTATTTACTACGCCATGACTTTTAGCATCCAAAACCGAAAAACCGTGCGCTTCCGGTGTACTGACATACACCTTGTCGCCTGCGGGTGCTACGGCAATACCCGCAGGTTTTCCGCTTAGCTTAACGGTATAAATAACGGTACGTTTTTCTGCATCAATGATGGAAACACTATCATCCAACTGGTTGCTGATGTAAGCATAGGGTGCAGCCAAACTTGCACTGCACCTTAATGCTGTAACAATCGCCAGCGTTACGGGTATGCGTTTTAGTCGCAACACCACAAGCGCCTTATTTTTCCGCCAAGGTTTTCAAATTGGCCAAACCGGCTTTAAATACATCAGCAACGGCGTTGTTAGCGGCATCTTCGTTCATTTCAGCGGGTGGATTGTTGTTGGTATAGGCACGGTAATAAGCGCCTTTCCAGGTGACGACAGAAGTATCGCCTTTGGCTTCAACGCCAATGTTGGCGGTGTAGTTGTCTACCGGTAATACGGGGACTTTTTCTTCATTTCCGGCATGAGTAATGGTTTTTGCAGTGCTCATTTCGGTAATTTTGTAGCCGTAAGTCATTTTATCGGCATCGTATTTTTTTAATTCTTCGGTAATGGTGCCGCCATCTAAGGTTAATACACGTATTGAACCTATTTCATTACCTTTGTCAGCCTTAGTATTTTTAATAGCAGGATGCCAGGACATATCGCCATAATCCTTAATAATGCCCCATACTTTTGCAGCCGGTGCATTAATCGTAATTTCTTGATCGGCTTTTTGGCGCACAGGGCCATGTGCGTTAGCTACAGAGGCAAAACTAAACATCAAAACAGGTAAAAATAACAGGCTCTTTTTCATGGTAACTTCCTTAATGGGAATGTAAAAATAAACGTTGGCATTATATGATAACTCGACCTAACAATCATTAACAGCACGCAGTTAAGCGTTGTTTACTATGTTCTAAGGCTAATTTTACGTACTCATTCAGTCCCCCTCTTTGAAAAAGAGGGAGGTGAATGAATACAATTTTAGGCTACCAACGCGGGACAGGTTGCTCCTTCTCCCTGAGGGAGAAGGCTGGGATGAGGGTAATTTAAACTTCCCCTCACCCAACCATCTCCCTCCGGAGAGGACTTTTGTCCCGCCTTAAGTTGAAGGCTAATTTTACAAGGAAAATAGTCCGTTTTTAGCGTATTTGTGACCAGGATTGTCGGCCGCTAATGTTTCTACCTCCTGTTTCTATAACGGGTGTGCCGCCGGTCATTTTGTATTCCTTGTCTTCAGCAGGATTTGCGCTTCTGACGATAGCGGGTTTTTTAACCATGCCTTTGCCAAGCTGTAAGCCCGATACTACGATAAGCTTTCCGGCTTCACTGATTTGGTCATCTTTATTGATAAAACCATCGCCGGTGATATCAAAGGGAGGCTGTGTTAAACGCTTGCCGTTTAAGGCATTAAGCTCCATTAACCACGGCGTGCCTTGTGTGTCACAGCCGGCATTATTGGGCGTATAAGTTGTAAAAATAATTCTTTGATTGCGTAATATGGCCTCACTAATCACTCTTTCGCCGACAGCTGTCCCTGGAACCGGCGGCTTAAGCAAATCGATATACCAGCCTTTTTTCTCTGGATATAGCACATCATTAGCCGATGTTTTTCGGATTATAACGCCATTGCCGATATCCGATTGCCTATCAATGGTCTGGGCAACCAGTGCAGAGCGGCCCACGATAGGGGTGTTAGTACATTCCCCTGTGGTGCCGGCATAGTGTACGCATTCATCCCAAATACCGTAAAAGCTCTGGGTTTGGGTGTTGCTATCAATCACATTGTCGCCCGTTTGAAAATAACTGCCAGTGCCAAAATACAGCAGTATGCCATTATCCGGATGCGTGGCAACTACCGGTTTAACGGTTATCGGTTGGCCTGGCTGGCTGGCTATTTTGGCGGTAAATAAAGGTGCGACTGCATTATTGTTAGTAAAAGCCACGGCCCAATCATTCGGATTAGCACTGCTGACATCAAATTTCCACACGTTGCCGTGTAAATCACCCGCATAAATGGCATCAATAATACTGTCTTTATTGGCATCCACAGCAAGCGGTGTTGATAAGCCGTTATCGCCAGTCGTTTCGGTATCGATGGAACGGATCAAGCTGCCACTTTTAATATCAACAATATATAACACCGCACGCTGGCTAATGCTGTTGTAGCCATTACCAAAAATAGCGGCAAATTGGCCGTTAGCCATACGCACCACACTCGCCTGACCCAAGGTATACCCCAAATTATTGCTAAACCCATATTGCCGGGGCGTGTTGTTTAAATCATCGGGTAAATCTATGGTAAAGGGAGCATTTTTATCATTGATTTCCCACAAAATACCTTTGCTTGAAAACACCGGTTCAGGCACGCTGTAATCAGCGGTATTTAAAAAAGTAATGTCGAGAGAAAATATACCTTTGCCCCCTGCCCCCAGCGTACCCACTAATACGGTACGCCATTCTTTTTGGGTATTATTGTCGCTGTCAAAATAAGCATCGCCGACTACGGGTGAGTCATCAACAAAATATTTATGTTGCCCGGGTGCGGTATAGGTAGGTGCAGTTAACGCAGCAAGATTTTTCATGATTGTACTGGGTACATAAGCAAACAGCTCTTTGCCGCCATCAGTTGCATCAGAAGAAGCATTGAACACATGCAACATGCCATCGTTTGCGCCGACAGCCAGCATGGGTATTCTATTTAGCATAGCCGAACTGCTAATATAGTTTAAATATTCGCTGCCTTCAGCGTTAGCAAGACGTTCGTAGCCATTGTTACTGGGGCCAATGTACAAAGGACTTGAATTAACAATATCTCCCAGTAACTGATTGCCAGCATTGGTTGTTCCGCCAGTATCGGTTCTGGCTCTAAAAGGACCGACAGGTGCTTCATTGCTTTGGTCGCCACGGATATAATTGAGTTGAGATTCGGTTAACAGGGCTTGCTGAGCAGTGCTTAAGTTGGCGTATTGGAAATCAATACCTTTAGCAGACAGCGTTGGGTTATAGCTAAAAATGTTACGGTTGCTGCCTTGGCTTATCAGTTTTTCGCCAGCACTCCATTTTTGGGTTTTAGTCACTGTGCGATTGGTTTCCATAAGCGAATACGCCAACAGCTGGCTTGTCCAGGTTGTACTGTCAAACTTAGCCTCAAATAACAAACTGCCTGTATTGACTGATCCAGAATTACTGGCTACGGAAGTGGATGAACTGCCGGTTTTGGTGATTTCGGCCAAAACCTTATCCAAAGAAATTTCCGCTTGCTTGGGATTGATTGAAAAAAAGTATTTGTCAGGCACGCCATCGGCAATCGACAAGCCGGTAGTATTGTTAACGCTATCCCATTCTGCCACTTCATCGGGGGTGTTGTCCGCGTTGCCGTCAATAAAGCCGCCCCACTGGCTAGCATAAAACAAAGGCTCCTGTAGATTACTGGCGGTAGAACTGCCAACACTGTAACTGACCATACTTGCGGTATCTTCAACATTACACGCACCGCAATCAGCATTAGCTAAACCATAGGCATCTTTGTAAGCAAAGTTATTAATCCCTGAATGCGCATGAAAGCCGTCTTTATCTGTTCCGCTGATAATATAGCCAAAGCCCATAGTGTTAGCCGAAGATTGCGCAATCACATCAGTCGTTATCGCCACTGTATTCGAACTAACATCGTAGTTAATAATACCCCACATATCCTGATCGAAATCGCCACCTTGTTCGCTGTCTTCCCAGTTAACATACAGCTTTCCAATCTCATGACCAGGGGTACTGGTTTGACTAACAATTTTAAAATCGACGATAGCACAACTGCCATTAATACTGGTATTGCGGCAAGCCGGCAGTAAGGTAATTTTTTTAGTGCTGTTGGGAATGTTAATTTCAAGCTTGGGTTTATTTTGCGACAACGCCAGACCATACGTGGTCACCAGTTGCTTATCGGTGCGATCAGTTCGAATATCGTGGGTATGGGCGTAATGCGCTAGGCCACTTATATAATAGGAACCCCCAAGACTGGGCTCTTCCGGACACACGCCACGCACTTTGCTCAAGGCAGTTACGGTTTTTTCTGTACATAACTTGTTATTCTCGCTACCGTTTTCGCCAACAAAATAAGGCTTTCCCGTTATGCCTGCACCATCCCCAACCTTATCGGTAAGCGTGTCCACATCGCTGACACTAATATCGCTCACACCCGATAACTCATCGGCATCATAAGAACTGGTGGCCGCATTAAATTGAATAACGTTAAGCGCGGCACAATAATCGGGAGTATCTATCGGATCGATTACTGAAGCTTGGGTTAAGCCATCAATACGGCTTGCATCATCCGGATCTGGCGCAAAATCAGGTGTTGCACTTTTACCTGCCAGATAACGCAAAGATTCTAGGAAAATTTCCGACTGTGGATTACCCCAATTGCTGCACTGGCCATTATTAAAAGCCGTTAAACCCCAGTTGCAATTATCACTGCCCGTTGCTTGTGGCGAAGTGCTGTTATAAGTACCGTTGGTATCTTGTGTGCCGCCGGTATGGCGATAACCATAAATACGTAATTTATTGAGGGTATTGATGATGCCGCCATCAACAGGCGCTGATTTAAAAGTACCATCGCTCGCCACATTAATTTCATCCGATAACACACTGGCATTTTTACGCAATACACCACCGGATTTGTTTTTTCCATACGATCCGGTCATCAGCCCAAAACGCATTCTATCTTCATCGCCATAGGTTTGCAGCAAACCCACCGGCTTTAAAGCGCTGTCGCCTGTTGTAGCATTGTTATAGCCTTTACAATTTTCGTTGCCTTTTAAGTCGGCATCAACGCAGACATTAACACGCACCATATAATCCTGCTCACCCAATCCGTTAGTGACTTTAGCAGGGTTGCCGATCGCTGCATTAATGCCGGATATGCCAGGATTATTACCGTTACTGATTGCATCAAAGTCCATTTTCTTAGCTTCTTCGTCCCAAAGACATTGCCAGCGTTCATTGGCTGCCCATAAAGAATGATTACCTTTGGCAACACGCATTAACGGCGGATCGGTAACCTGCTGTGAAAACGTACTATTGGAAACAGTGGTATTACACAGCGTAATGCCCTCAGATTGCGTAAAAGGCGTAAGCTGTGCCAGATCGCTACCTTGATAAAACTTTGCAAAACTGTGGGCATCGTTGGGTAAATAACTGCGTTCCAGTTCTGTTTCAGTCGCGTTATCAACTGATCGAAGCCCGCCATAAAGCATCTTACGGATAGTATCGATGCGCGTCATGCTGGCCCAATTGAGGAAATTGCCACTCCAGTGTCCAGAGCAGTATTTATTAATGCTGATTGTGGTGGGTGTAAAGCGGTTATTAACGTAGTCGTAGCATTTATTACTGTCGAAATAACCGTAATAATCAAAGCTATGTTTATAGGTGGTTTCAGGAATGCCATCGCCATCAAGGTCGGAATAATCATCAAAAGCTTTAAAATACAGTTGATGATCTTTAGGTATGTTTAACATAACAATGGGCAATGCAGCCGGCACTAAAGATAACGGTGTTTGGGAGATATTTAGTGCGGCTAAAGCGTCTGGCGTTATCAACAGGCTGAATAACCCTGCTGTCAGTGGTCTTTTAAGCGCTGCAAAACTTAATGTTCCGTGTCTATTCATGCTAAAAATACTCGCTGTCAAGGAGCTATCCGGTGATAAAACTAACGCTTTGAGAGGGTCTGTCACTTAATGAGTTAAGCCTGGTTCTAGGTTGTATATGGATTGCAATATCACTACGGCATCGGCTGTTGTCCCTGGGGCGTAAGCGGTAATTCTATAGAGGCCGGTAGGCATACACTGGATAACGTATTTAGATTGCAGGGGATTATCTGGATGACAAATTGCATTGGGCGCATTATTAACACTATCGACACATAAAACATCGGTTCCCGACCAAACACTGTCGGCTCCTAGGTTAATGAGTGGCTCTTTTGTTTTAAAAAGACCGTCAGTCTGACTTTCTTGAAGGCAGTTGAAAAATTTCCCCTCGCTCATATTGTGATTCAAAGCTCTTACCTTATCTTCACCGGCTTTTAAAGCCGCTTCAGCCGCCTGAAAAGCCATATTTTTATCGCGCATATTACCGGCCATTTTTTCTTCAAGACTGGTGGTTTGCATACCGGTCAAACCCAGGAGCGTAAGCAATACCAATATAATCAAGCTGACAACCAGCACCACACCAGATTGATTTTTATAAGAAACAGTAATTCTTTTACCCTGTGCTTTCGTCATTTAATTACGATTTAATACGGTAGTAGATTCACCACGGAGGCTCAATGCTGGTCTATTTGAGCGGATTACGCAGTGCGATTGTTGAGGTAAATACACGTCTTATTTTTCTGTCTTCTGGTGTTTTCTTTTCACCATCAAAGAAATACGGCAAAGGATGGGCTGTCACATTGTCATCCAGCGTTGCCAACAAAAGACTGATACGAACAGCAATGACCTTATCCCAATTTTTATTTTTATTAACGTCATCCGCGTTGACATAGTAATTGGGGCTCAAGTCAGCATCTGCGGTATCGACACCGTATAAAACCTGCATTTGCTCCACGCCATCGACTAATTGCAAGTCATCAGAGCTTACTGCCCCATTCGCCCTTCGGTAAAGCAGCTTTTCATTATTTGCATTTGTTGCTACGTAATAGCTGATGACCTTAACCGCATGAACTTTAGCATTTTGGTAAGCCTTTGTTAAATGGTCATATTTATTACGTGGGGTTGTTGCTTCTGTAACCGTTTCAGGGGGAGCAGCGATAACATGCTCAAGGGGATTTCCTGTGTTGGTAACCTGAAAAGCCTCAGCAGAGGTACAATCTGTTGCAATAACAAGCGAACCTTTTGTAATGCCCGCTTCTTCCAACTGGTCGCTCGTTGCAGCCAATTGTAAATTAGCCGCGGCTGAGCCATGGTTAATCACTGAAAAGCCTTGCGCATCCAGTTTACGGATTACTAAAATATCTGAGCCTTCCAGCACCTGATCAAACCCCGATTTAGGAAAAACAGAAGGTAAATCAGGAAGCCATGTTTTTGAAGGCATTGCCTCAAAACCTTCCACAGTGGGTTCCAGCTTATGGAAAAACCCTGGGTTGCTTAACCTGGCCATCGAAGGTACTTTAGGAGAGCATCCCCAATAACCGGCCATGCGGACATCCTGGCTAATAAAGTCAATTGCAAAACGGCCATTTTCTTGCAAACGCGCCAGATTTTCCTGCACTCTGTAAATCTGCCTGCTGCTGGAAAAAATCTGCAAGATACCATTGAGAAAAAACACCCCAATCGCCATGGCTACCATAAGTTCTACCATCGTAAAACCCTTGTTACTGCGGTAGGTACGGAAACAAAAACCGATCATAACATAGCTTGTAAAAATAAATAATCAAGGAAAAATAGCAAATATACCCAGAATCATGGCAAACGTCAGTATATACTTAAAATAGCTGCGGCATGTATTGTTGCTTATAGGCTATTCAACTAAGGACTACCGGTTCAAAGGGGGGAAGTGAATACTTACTCTAAGTCTGGTGGAATCTGGCAAGCTATCGTTAACGCTTGAAACGGTATCGCTGATGAGTATCATAGATGAATGTAAAGCCATGGTAGAGCCGCAAGCGCAACAAAAAAACATCAGCCTCAACCTAGAGTCTTTTAACTGCGACCGGTTTATCTCAGCGGATAAAACGCGGTTAAAGCAGGTACTGATCAATCTGCTGTCTAATGCCATTAAATATAACCGCCAACACGGCAGCGTTGAAATAAACTGTATCGAAAGCACTACAGAACGTTTGCGCATTAGCATTAAAGACACCGGTACGGGCTTGTCTGCTGAAAATATGGCACAACTGTTTCAGCCATTTAACCGTTTGGGACAAGAAACCGGCGTTGAGGAAGGTACCGGTATTGGTCTGGTGGTCACTAAAAAATTAATTGAATTAATGGGTGGCAGTATTGGTGTGGAAAGCACGGTGGGTGTGGGCAGCGAATTCTGGATTGAAGTCATTCAGGCGGTAACGCCACAAAATAGCGCTAAGCCACTACTGTTTTCAGAGCCGGTGCCGCAAGACCACGCCATCGTGGGATCGTATACTTTGCTGTATGTAGAAGATAATCCGACCAACCTGAAGCTGGTTGAGCATATTATTGATAGCTACCCGCATTTGCGTTTACTGAGTGCGGCTAATGCTTCTTTGGGAATAGAAATTGCAAGAGCCCATCTGCCGGATGTGATTTTAATGGACATTAATCTGCCCGGTATTAGTGGTATAAAAGCCCTGAAAATCCTGCGCAACGATGCGATAACCCAGCATATTCCTGTTATTGCCCTCAGTGCCAATGCCATGCCCAGCGATATTGAGAAAGGATTGAAAGCAGGATTTTGCCATTACCTTACCAAGCCCATTAAAATCAATGAACTGATGAAGGCATTGGACGAGGCATTGGAATTATGCAAAACGCACCCAGGTATTACTTATTCAGTGCCCTGTTTGAAAAAGGGGAAGTGAATACTTACTAAATATTTAAATATAAATTACTCCCATTTGATTTTAAAACCGTCCGCCCCCAAATTGTAGGTAAAGCAGAAGTAGATTTAGGGAGGATAAAATGTACCGCAGAATACGACTTCAGCATTATGCACCACAGGATCGGGACATCTGGCAAAGACAGTACTACAACCATCAAAAGTACTGGCAACGGAGGCGATTGTTAGCCCTGAAAACGATTTGGGATGGGCAAACTTTAGCAGAAGTTTGCCGTCAACAAAAGATTCGTCGGCACACATTGACAGATTGGCTCGATAGTTATTTGCACGGAGGTTACGATAACTTGCTCAAGCGAGCCACTGTTGAAAGAAAACAGCTTTTAACGTTACAGAAACAACGGATTGTGCGCTACATCATTTTATACAAAATGCCAGTAGACTATGGGATTGACAGTTATCAATGGACAGCAGAACATGTCCGTACCGTCATTGAACAAAAGTGGCAGATTAAAATAAGCTGTGCCCGGTTGTATCAGCTCTTTGATAAATGGGGCTTATCCTTACAAAAGGT
>NZ_JAYTLQ010000007.1:0-66070 GCF_043729335.1 Crenothrix sp.
TTGCAGCAGGTCGTGGTCGCTTAGTCTCATGGGTGATACTGTACAATTTTTTTAGGCGACTTGGTGATTTTTTAATTTAGAGGGGTCTGAATTTTTACCATTAAATTAACAGTTTAGGTTACCACTTGCTTATTCAATACTCGGATGAGCAAGTGTTTTTTACCTACAAAAAATTTCACCGACTGTACAACAATATCACCACGCGTCTTTGAGCGGCGGCTGACTTATTTAATCTTTGTTTCCGATATTGACTGAATCAAATTGACTAAATAGTCTGGATAAATCCCGAACCAAATTAATAATATACTTAACAGGCCAAGTGTCACCATAGAAATCCATTGACTGGAAGGCTTTTCAGCTTTAAGCACAGCATCCTCAAAATTCATAGACATCACTACGATGATCTTCAAATAGTAATAAAGCCCAATACCACTGCCTGCAATAACCGTAAACAGCAACCCCCATAACCGGCTGTCTGCGCCACTGGTAAAAATATAGAATTTACCGATAAATCCGGCGGTCAGCGGAATACCGGCCAGCGACAATAACATCAGTGTAAAAACACCAGCCAGCCATGGCCGCTGCCAAAATAGCCCACGGTATAACGCCATGTCCCCTGCTTCATAGTCGGGGGTGGAAAGCACTGAAACAACGCCGAAAGCACCGAGTGTGGTTATAAAATAAGCGACCAAATAATACGTAAAGGCCTCCACTGCCAAGGCTGGTAACCTATTTGCACCCGCAATAAAGGCGACCATTAAATAACCCATATGGGCAATAGACGAATACGCCAATAAGCGTTTGACATTGGTTTGCAGCAAGGCCAGCAGATTGCCGCCCAGTATAGAAAACACAGCAATCACACTAAAAACGGTAAATAACGGGGTATATAGGTGGCTGTCAGTACTGATAAAAAAGCGTAGTAAAAGTACAAAAACAGCGCCTTTTGAAACCGTAGCAATAAAGCCTGCGATAGGTGCAGGCGCGCCTTCATAGATATCCGGCGTCCATAAATGAAACGGCACCAAAGAAAGCTTGAAACTTAAGCCCGCTACGAGCAGGATAATGCCACTTAAAATCATGGTGTTCATGGTCGAATGACTGGCAATAAACTGGCCAAGACTACTGAAATAAAGCGTACCAGTTTGAGCATAAATCAACGCCATCCCCATTAACAGCAAAGCCGATGATACCCCGGATAAAATCAGGTATTTAATAGCAGCTTCCAAAGGCCGTGCTTGAGTGAGCGGATAACCGATCAGCACAAAAAGCGAGATGCTGAGTATTTCCAGACCGATAAAAAAGCTGGAAAAATGGCTGCTGGCCACCAATACACAAGCGCCTAAAGTTGCTGTTAATAACAGCAAAAAAAGTTCTTCGTTTTCGCCGTCACGCTGTTTGAAATAATCATAACAAAATCCCATAACACTCAAGGCTGTGAGTAGCAAAACTAACGTATAGAACACGGCGTATTCATCCAGGCGCAGCAACAAAGTCGCCTGCACAGCGGCTTGTTTCCAGGTGATGGCCACTGCCGCCAAGGTGGCTATCAGGCCACAAGCCGCAACACTACTGATGACTACAAAATTCCGTTTGCAGGCAATAATCAGCATGACCGCTACAGCGGAAGCTGCCAGGGTCATAATGGGCGCAAGCGCTGCAATCTCGTTACTGTTCATCGGGGTTTCATCGCCACAGAATTTTGCATTTCCTGCTGTAATGCAGGCGCCGAAATATCCAATATTGTTTTAGGATATAAACCTAGCCATAAGCAGGCAAGTACCAGCAAGCCCAGTGATATCAATTCGTGACGTTTAAAATCTCCCATAGTAGATTGATTTTTCAGGGGGCCATAAAAAGTTTTTTGCATCATGGCTAAAGCATAAACCGGCGCTAAAATAAGTACGATAGCCGCCACGCTACTTAACAAAATATTTACCTTGAAAGCACCCAGCAGCACTAAAAATTCACCGACAAAATTCCCAAGCCCAGGTAGTCCCAATGAGGCCATTGCAAAGAATAATGCCAATGCCGAAAGCCTTGGTAGCAAAGCCCAAAGTCCGCCCATATAGTCAATTTCCCGTGAATGCAAGCGTTCTTGCAGTGCACCGGCTATCATAAATAACGCGGCCGCACTAATACCATGCGCCAGCATAGTCATGACTACGCCTTGCAATGCCAGCAGGTTCCAGGAAAATATACCCAGCAGGATAAAACCCATGTGGCTGATACTGGTATAGGCAATCAGCCGTTTAAGATCGGTTTGGGCATACGCCATCATCGCTGCGTACAACACACTCACTGCGCCCAGCAACATAGCGATGGGGGCAAACTGATGCGCGGCTTCCGGAAACAACACAATGACAAAGCGCAACAACCCGTAAGCCCCAGTTTTGAGCATAACACCCGCCAAAATTACGCTGCCGCCGGTGGGTGCTTGTGTGTGCGCATCCGGTAGCCAAGTATGAAAAGGCACGGCGGGCAGCTTAACGGTAAAGGCCACAAAAAAACCTAGCATCAACCAAAAAGCCATATCAGGATCTAGGGGAATGTTTTGCAATTTGAAGTAATCAAAGCTGTATTCACCGCTGCTAGCATGATTAATTAATACTAAAGCAATCATCGACACCAGCATTAAAAGACTGCTGACCTGGGTGAAAATAACAAATTTTATAGCCGCATAGGTGCGATTTTCATGCCCCCAGATGCTGATTAAAAAATACATTGGAATGATCATTAATTCCCAGAAAAAAAACAACAGGAAAAGATCAACCGCTAAAAATACCCCCACCGTACCGGCCAGACATATTAAAATATTAAAGAAAAAGAAGCCTTGGCGGTGGCTGATTTCTGTCCACGAGCAGCTTACGGCCATAAAACCCAGTAAAATCGTTAAGGCTATCAAGAGCAAACTGAGTCCATCCAGGGCCAAATGGAAACCAATGCCAAAGCGGGGTATCCAGGGCCGATAAAAGGCGGCCAGCCATTTTTGCGGTACGCCCGTTGATACTATCTCAATTTGACCCGCGCCCCTATCTAACGTGACTAAAAGCAGTGCGGCAATAATAAGCGTGATAATGGCTACCCAGCGCGGCGCAAACTGATTTTTGCTTTCTGAAAACCAGGCAGTAAAACCGCCCAGCACCAAAACAGCCATCAGTGCAGGCAGCATCATGACAGCAGGCCTATGGCAATAATAACCACAGTACCCAATACCATGGAGGATGCGTACCAGCGCACCCGTCCGGTTTGTGATGCGCTGGCCACGCGGTGTAAATTCTGGCTGAACTCTGCGATGCAAGCGTATACCCCATCAATCACATCGTTTTTATTAAGCGAGGTAATGGCTTTAAAAGGACGAATGAATAAATAATCATACAGTGCATCTATTGCCCAACCGCTCAGAAAAAACAATCTTATGGGTTTTAACAGGCTGTGATTGGCAAATTGCTGAACAGAAAAACTACCGGTAAGATAAAACAGCACGGCAATTAACAGGCCAATAACAGGTGCCGCAACCGTTATCACTGAAACAGCATTAAACGATTGCTGGATATCGGTATTCAATAATGCAGGGAAGATCGAAGCTAAAGGAATTTGTAACATGCCACCAAACACAGCCAAAATACTTAAGACCCCCAACGGGATGCTCATTTGCCAGCCCAGTTTGGTTTCAATCTTATGAGATTGAGCCCCGAAAAAAACCACAAATACCAACCTGAAACTGTAGATACCGGTAATCAAAGCACCCAAACACCCGGCCATCCAAAGCACAGGCGAGACCTGGAAAGTTGCCAGCAAAATCTCGTGCTTGCTATAAAAGCCAGCGGTAAAAGGCAATGCCGATAAGGCAGCGCTGCCGATCATAAAACTCCAGAAAGCAATCGGCATGGTTTTGCGCAAGCCGCCCATTTTAAAAATATTATGCTCGTGATGAAAACAAAAAATGACCGCACCTGCGGCTAAAAACAATAACGCCTTAAAAAAAGCATGGGTGAGCAAATGGAAAATGGCCGATGACCACGCGCCCACCCCTAAGGCAAGAAACATATAGCCAATTTGGCTAATGGTTGAGTAAGCCAGTATGCGTTTAATATCTGTTTGAGCGAGCGCTGCACAACCTGCCATTAATAAGGTAAGCGTCCCGATTATGGCTACTCCAAATTGAATAGGCGGGGCAAGTATAAATAGGCTATGGGTGCGGGCAATCAGATATACCCCAGCGGTAACCATGGTCGCCGCATGAATCAGGGCGCTCACGGGTGTAGGGCCTGCCATGGCATCGGGTAGCCAGGTTTGTAGAGGTAATTGTGCTGACTTGCCTGCCGCACTACCCAGCAATAGCGCTGCTGCGGTAATCGGCAACCAGCTTCCCACAGGCCATTGTCTGGTCACCCGCAGCATTAATTCCTGAATATCCAGAGTGTGTAAATGGGTAAACAGCAAAAACAAACCAATGGCCATGGCTGTATCACCGATGCGGGTTATAACAAAGGCTTTACGTGCCGCATAGCCATTATTGGCATCTTCATACCAGAAACCAATTAACAGATAACTACCAAGACCCACCCCCTCCCAGCCTAAATATAGCAACAGCAGATTATCAGCCAACACCAGCACCAGCATGGCTGCTACAAACAAATTCATGTAGGCAAAAAAACGTGTTACGCCAGGATCATCGGCCATAAAACCGGCCGAGTAAACATGGATCAGAAACCCCACACCGGTCACTACAAACAGCATGGTCAAAGATAAAGCATCCAGATAAAAACCATAAGGGATGGCTAGGTCATCAATTGCCAGCCAAGACCCTAGCATCGCATGGTAAGGCTGCATTGTTCCGTGCAGGAATTGATAGCCGATGATAGCGACTAATAACCCCGAAACACCTACACTGCCAGCACCTATCCAAGGCGCAAAGGCAGGGCTATTTTTTTGAGGGGTCAATACCAGGATTAAAAACCCCAGAAATGGAATCAGGGGTACCCAAACCAGTAGTTCCAACACCTTAGCCCCCTAGCCTTGCATTTCATTCACTGAATCGGCATCCAGTGTATGAAAACGGTGAAAAACTTGCAGTACTAACCCCAGCCCCACGCCCACTTCTGCGGCGGCCAGTGTAAGTATCAGCAAGAACATGATTTGCCCATCCGCTTGCCCCCAGCGCGATCCGGCGACAATAAAAGCTAGCCCGGTTGCATTAAGCATGACTTCAAGGGACATCAGAATCATAATCAGATTGCGGCGAACCAGCACGCCGACCAAGCCGATGACAAACAGCACGGCAGACAGTAATAAGCCAAATTCCATAGGAATCCCGCTCATAACTCCCCTCCCTTTTTGGTGATCTTGAGCATGGGCTTGCCCAGATGATAAGCCCCGACTAACCCTGCCAGCAACAAGATGGAAGCCAGCTCCACAGCCAACAGATAGGGTCCGTATAAGGCAATACCGACTTGCTTGGCATTGACAATATAGCCAGTTTCAGCGCTACCGCCCAGTACCACTATGACTAGCATTTCAACAAACAAAATCAAGGCCAGCACGGACGGGCCGATCCAAATGCCAGGTTGTAGCCAAATCCGTTCTTGCTCTGTGGTTTTGTGGCCTTGATTGAGCATCATGATGACAAAAACAAACAGCACCATGATGGCGCCGGCGTAAATAATGACTTCCAGCACCGCAGCAAAATGCGCACCCAGCAAGAAAAAAATTACCCCCACTGCCAGCAAAGATAAAATAAGGTACAAAAGCCCATGAACAGCATTGAGCCTGGTCACCATCATGACAGTAGCAAAAATGGCCACCGCCGAGGCGATGCAAAATAAGATTAAAACCATGCTGTTACCCCCCTTAAGGTAATAACGTTTTTACATTCACAGGCGGCAACTCGTTTTCAGCCTCACCTTTGGCTTTGCCGCCCACGGCCATGCCTGCCACGCGGTAAAAATTGTAATCGTGATATTTTCCAGTGCCATCAATCAAAAGATGCTGTTTTTCATACACCATATTCTGTCGGTTGTATTCGGACATTTCAAAATCGGGTGTTAACTGGATGGCATTGGTCGGACGGACAGGCTTCCTCGCAAAATCCGCACATAATGCAGCGAGAAAAATTGATGCGAAAAAATTCCGGATACCAGCGCCCGTTTTCATCTTCGGTTTTTTGCAGGGCAATACAGGCCACGGGGCATACGACCGCGCAAAGGTTACAGGCCACGCAGCGTTCCTCGCCGTCAGGGTCACGCGTCAGCACGATACGGCCTCGGTAACGGGGAAACAGTGCGGGTTGTTGCTCTGGATATTGCACGGTATCGGCTTTAACGAAAGTATGTTTTAACACTTCCCATAATGATCGCAATTGACTCAGCATCGTATCCCCCTGTTATCCATTAACCATTTAAAGACAGTACCACTGCCCCGGTAACCACCAGGTTAACCAGCCCCGCCGGTAATAATACTTTCCAGCCAAACGTCATCAACTGGTCGTAACGCGGCCTTGGCAAAGCGCCTCTTAACAGAATAAAAACCAAAGTACCGAAGAAGGTTTTTAGACAAAACCATACCAGCGGTGGCAACCAGGGGCCTAACCAGCCACCAAAAAAAAGCGTCACAATAATGGCTGAACTCAGCGTAATGCCCACGTATTCACCCACAAAGAACATACCAAATTTCATGCCGGAATATTCGAGATGATAACCCGCCACCAGCTCCTGTTCGGCCTCCGGTAAATCAAGAGGCCCCCTGCGGCTTTCAGCAACCACAGCGACAAAGAAAATAATGAAACCCAAAAATTGCGGAAAAATAAACCAGCCGTCACGTTGCGCTTCGACAATCTCCCTTAAATTAAAAGTACCTGATAGCATCACCACACCCATAATGGAAATGCCCATGAAGACTTCGTAACTCACCATTTGCGCAGCGGCTCGTAGCCCTCCCAGTAATGAATATTTATTATTGGAAGCGTAACCTGCCAGCACCACGCTGTAGACAGATAAGGATGATAGCGCCAGAAAGTAAAGCAACCCGAAATTAAAATCGATAATGCCCACGCCGGGTGCAAAAGGGATGACGGAAAAACCACTGAGCATGGTAATAAAAATAATAGTAGGCGCCAGCACAAACACCACTTTGTCAGAAAACGGCGGTATGCAGTCTTCCTTAAACAACATTTTAACCAAATCGGCAGCCACCTGAAGCAAACCCCATGGCCCGACCCGATTAGGCCCCAATCTATCCTGCCAAACCGCCAACAGCCGTCGTTCCACCCAGACTAAAAACGCAGCCACTGCAATCACTGAAACCAAAATACCGATAATGTCAGTGGCATCGCCTAAACCGTTGTTCATGGCTGCACCTGTTGGGTTAGTTTTTTTAAAGTGACTTGCATAGCATTTTGTAAACATTCAAATTCCGGCCGTCCTGTGGTTATGACAAGTAGGCCTTGAGGCACCGTTTTTTCAATCAATACTGAAACCTTCAGCACTGAAATTCCTGCAAAGTTAATAACTTTCACTAGGTCGCCAGAGGTTACTTGCACTATTTCGGCATCGAGCGGATTTAACAATACGCAAGCTGTGGGCAAGCGTTCGCGCACTGGCAGGGATTGCAGACTTAACTCCTCACTACCAAAAATATGCGGCAAAGCTATTACTCGCCATAATCCAGGCTCCGGCTTGAATACTGAGGGAATAACGTTAAACCATGGCAAGCTACCAGAAGCGTCAAACAACCTTACGCCGCTATCTCCGCCGCGTAGATGCCCACCTATTTCTTCCTGAAATTTATTAATCGCCTGATTGGAGCTCCAGCCGGGTGCCCAAATAACTGGCAATAATGCCGGTTTAACTTTTGCGGTAGCGCCTTCCATGGAAAAAGCAAACGGTGTTTCCACATCATTAGCTGGCGCGTGCTCACTGACATCAAGATCAGCGTGCATGGCCGTACGGCCACTATAGCGATGCGGCTGTCTTGGAATCTTACTGTTATTAACGGTGTAATCTGATCCTGGCGCTGCCTGAATTATGGCGGCAAGCGCAGTAAATGTTTTTGCACACGCAGCGGTCAAAGCATCATGATGCTGCCAGGGGGAATTATCCATCACACTGATCAGCCATTGCCAACTGCTGCGTATTTTCTCTGCTGCGGGGTAGACCGGAAAGTAGTGTTGTGCTCGGCCTTCATTATTAACCAAGGTGCCTTCAGCTTCTGCAAAAGTTGCAGACGACAGTAACAATTCGGCCTTATCAGTAGTTTTATTTTGCAGACTGTCGATGACGACGATCTGCGCAGCGGTGTCTAAAAATAAATCTATTGTTTGACTGGATGCCCTGCGGTAGAGATCATTCTCCAGAATAACCACGCTGTCTGCCGAGCCGTTACTGATGCGTTCAAAAGCCTGTTGCAAGGGCTTTGCGGCCATGATTGCAAGACTCAGACTGTTACATTCGGGCAGTGTAAACATCAGTTGTTTGTCTTTTGAAGGCAGCGCTTTGGCCACATTGTAAGTAGCCTGAACGACGGCCAAACTTGAGCAACTGCACCCTGATACGATGAGCGGACGCTGGGCTTTTTTTAACGTATCGGAGATGGCTGTTGCCAGCAATTGCTCGGCAGGGCTTAAATCAATCGGCAAAGGCGCTGAACCATCAAGGCAATTAGCAATGGCAAAGCCCAGTCTGGCAATATTTTCCGGACTGCCATGATAGGTGTCGGTAGCGACATCATCCAGGCGGGTAGCGTAAACACTGGCAATAAATAGCGGACTACGTACCTTTTGCGGTAATTGCCGAATGGCGCCATCTTGCCAGCGCGGAATGTGCATGCTGTCAGCTAGCTCAAAGGCCGCATTGCGCACGGACTGGCGCAGCGAAAGAGCTAGCCGTGGTGCGCTATGGGTGACATCTTCGCCCAGAATTAGTACCGCATCGGCTTGTTCCACTTCCTTAAGAGACGGCGTATGGACACCGCCATCACGCATTATGGTAACTATAGTATTAAACAGACTATGTTCGCTATCGTTCAAACCTGCGAAAAAATTATCTTCCCCCACCAGCGTACGCAAAGCAAAATTGGCCTCCAAAGAGGCGCGTGGCGATCCAATACCAATAACAGCTTTAGCCGTTTCTAACAGCTCTCGAAAATCAGCGATAGCAGCATCAACAGTGACAGGAGCTTGTTGATAAAGCGGTGTTCGAATACGTTTTGGGCTATTGACGAAACCATAACCAAAACGGCCCCGGTCACATAAAAAATAGCCGTTAACATCGCCATGATAGCGGTTGACAACACGCCTGAGTGTGCCATAACGCTCGCCGGGCGCGATGTTGCAGCCCAAGCTACAATGCACACAAATCGATGGCGCGGTTTGTAAATCCCATTTACGCGCATAATGGGCACTGAAGGTTTTATCGGTAAACACGCCGGTAGGACAGACTTCCACCAGATTACCGCTGAATTCGTTTTCTAAGGTGCCATCTTCAAAACGGCCAAAATAAACATTGTTATGAACCCCCAACACTTGAAGATCTTTACCGCCAGCGTATTCGTCGTAAAAGCGTACACAGCGGTAGCAGGCAATGCAGCGATTCATTTCGTGATTAATAAAAGGTCCGAGATTCTGGTTGTTATGGGTACGTTTTTTGCCCCGGTAACGCCGAAAAGTGTGGCCGGTCATCACGGTCATATCTTGCAAATGGCATTCCCCGCCCTCTTCGCATACCGGACAATCATGCGGGTGATTAGTCATCAACAGTTCGATATTATCACTTCTAAACTGATGCGCCTGTTCAGCAGCCAGGGAAATACGCATGTTATCGATAACAGGCGTCATACACGCCATCACCAAACGGCCTTTGGTATCAACAGCATCTTTGTATTGCATAACCGCGCATTGCCGGCACGCGCCAGCCGACCCCATTGCCGTATGCCAGCAAAAATAAGGCAAATCCAGACCTAGCGATAAACACGCCGCTAACACATTGTCCCCTGCCTGAACCGGATACAGCTTTCCGTCGATATCAATTTGAGCCATTATGTCTGCTCCACCACGGCCTTACTGCCGACAATATACCGTTCGAAATCTTCACGAAAATATTTAAGCGCACTTTGCAAGGGTTCCATGGCGCCCGGTGCTAAGGCGCAAAAAGTGTTGCCAGGCCCCAGCATACGGGTTAATCCTGTCAAGGTATCAAGATCCTCCATTCGACCCTGCCCGTTAATAATGTCTTTTAACAAGGTGACGGTCCACGGTAGGCCATCGCGGCACGGCGTACACCAGCCACACGATTCCTGGGCAAAAAATTCTTCCAGATTAAGCACCATTTGCACGGGACAGGTCTTGTCATCCAGCACAATAATGGTGCCGGTACCCATGCGGCTACCCACTTTGGCAACGGCATCAAAATCCATCAGCACATCCAGATGCTCAGGCAGTAAAAAGTCGGTAGATGCGCCGCCCGGCAAAAAACCCCGCAGCTGATAACCGTCCTGCATCCTTCCGGCGTGGTCTTCAATAATTTCCCGAATAGGGGTGCCCATCGGCAGTTCCCACAAGCCAGGATGCTTGACGCGGCCACTGGCACCAAACAGCTTGGTGCCCTTATCTGCACCGCGTCCAAGACTTTGATACCACTCAACACCGTAGTGCAAAATATGCGGCACGTTGCATAAGGTTTCTACATTGTTAACCACGGTAGGCCTGCCCCAAAGCCCACTCACCACAGCAAACGGCGGTTTGGCACGCGGCGTGGCACGTTTGCCTTCCAAGGCATTTAGCAGTGCAGTCTCTTCCCCACAAATATAACGCCCTGCGCTAGTATGTAAATGAATATCCAGTTTAAAATCGCTGTTTAAAATAGGCTCACCTAGATAGCCTTTGGCGCGTGCTTCCAGCAAAGCCTGGGTTAATCTTGCGGCAGCTACGTGATATTCTCCCCGCAAAAAAATGTAAGCGGTGCGAGCCTGAATAGCGTATGCAGCAATAATAATGCCTTCAATAAGCTGGTGCGGATCATGTTCCAGCAAAAACCTGTCTTTAAACGAACCCGGTTCCATTTCATCGGCATTGATAACGATATAGCGTGTTTGGGTTTTATCATAAGGGGGGGCATTTTCCAGTGGCACCAGACTCCATTTAATGCCGGTATTAAACCCTGCCCCACCCCGACCTCGAAGCCCGGCATCTTTAACCCATTGCTGCACTTCTTTGGGTTGTAATTGCGTGATAGCCTTGTGCAGGCCTTGATATCCGCCGGTGCTTTCGTAATCGGCAAGCGTTGCAAAAGCACGATCCGGCATCATGTTTTTAGTCAGCGGCTTATCCATTTTTTCCATAGCGCTTACCTTCCAAGAATCTCGTTGACCACGTTATCGGTAACGTCAAGTTTAAGCTGATCGCCGACCATCAACACTGGCGCGTGATCACAAGCCCCCAAACAAGCAATCGGTAAAATCGTATACTCACCATCGGCAGACATTTCGCCTAACTTAACCTTCAAATGCTGACACAAGCGTTCGCGTATTTTTTCTGCACCCAGCATCCAGCAGCTTACGCTATTACAATAAAGTATGACGGTTTTACCCACAGGCTGGCGATAAATCAGGTTGTAGAAAGTCGCCACTCCCTCCAGTTGTGCCGGTGACATGTCCAATAATCTCGCTACCGCAACCAGGCTGGCATCGGATACCCAACCCCGGTGTTTTTGGACAATTTTTAGAGATTCAATAGAAACAGCCGTCTTATTTTCATAATGCCCCATCTCCGCATTAATCTCTTCAATTTCAAGGTGGGTTAAGCCTTCAAAGGCTGGCGCTTTGTGTTGATTTTTCATTTCAGCGATCCACATCAGACATAACAAAATCGATACTGGCCAGTATCGCCACCAAGTCAGGCACCATCATGCCCCGACACATCATCGGTATCATTTGCAAGTGCGCAAACGAGGGGGTACGAATACGGGTGCGATACGACATAGTGCCGCCATCGCTCGTCAAGTAATAAGCATTTAAGCCTTTAGTGGCCTCAATGGTGACACAAGACTCTCCTGCTGGAATCACCGGCCCCCAACTCACGCTGAGGAAATGCTGGATCAGGGTTTCTATATCATGTAACGTTTTAGCTTTAGGCGGCGGCGTGGTCAAGGGATGATAGGCCTTATAAGAACCCATTTTGGCGATAAGGCGCTCCATGACCTCGCGGCGGCGTGGTCAAGGGATGATAGGCCTTATAAGAGCCTTCGGGCATATTGTCCACGCATTGTTTTATAATGCGCAGACTTTGGCGCATTTCCTCAACACGCACCGTGCAACGGTCATAACAGTCCCCGTAAGCGCCGGTGGGTATTTCAAAGTCATAATTATCGTAACCGGAATAAGGCCGCGCCTTACGGTAATCCCATGCCAAGCCGGTAGCGCGAAGGCCCGCGCCGGTTACGCTCCAATCAATGGCTTCTGCGGTAGTGTATGCGCCGATGCCTTGGGTGCGGCGTTTAAGGGTAGTGTTTTGCAGCACCATTTTGTCATACTGATTAAGCCGTGCCGGCAGATAATCAATGAGTTCTTGTATGCGCTGAGCCCAGCCATGCGGTAAATCCAGGGCAACGCCGCCAATGCGAAAAAAACTGGAATGCATACGGGCGCCGGTAATTGATTCTAAAATATCGAATACTTTTTCACGGTCAATGAACATATAAAATATAGGCGACATCTGCCCCACATCTTGGGCGAAGGTACCGTAAAATAATAAGTGGTTAGCAAGCCGGTACAGTTCACTGATCATCACCCGAATCACCTCCGCTTTTGGCGGGACTTTAATGCCAGCTAACTGCTCCACGGCAAGCACATAAGGCAGGTTATTCATCGAGCCCCCCAAATAATCGACCCGGTCGGTATAAGGGATATAAGTGTGCCAGGACTGGCGCTCACCCATTTTTTCGGCACCACGATGGTGATAACCAATATCCGGCAAGGCATCGATAATTTCTTCGCCATCCAGTTGCAAGGCCACCCGAAAAACACCATGGACACTGGGATGGTTGGGGCCCATATTCAAAAACATAAACTCACTGTCTTCGCTGTTGCGGCGCATACCCCAATCTTCTGGCACAAAACGCAAGGCATTTTGTTCAATCTCTTCACGCTCATCGGGCAGACTAAAAGCTTCCATCTCTGTGGCACGGGCATAATGTTCCTTGCGTAACGGATGTCCTTGCCAAGTCGGTGGCATGATGATGCGCCTAAGGTGTGGATGGCCTTCAAAGACAATGCCAAACATATCCCACACTTCGCGCTCGTACCAGTTAGCGGAAGACCAGATATCATGAATGCTGGGGAGATTTAAGTCGGTATCCTTCAAGGCTATCTTGAGACGGATATCGGCGTTGCGGTCAAAAGATAATAAATGGTATATGACAGTAAAATCACTATCAGGCAAGTTTGGCCTATGGATTCGCTGGCGCTCGTCAATAGCGGTTAAATCAAATAGCAGGGTGTAGGGTGATGCGGTTTGGGTTTTTAAATAAACCAGAATGGTGCGTAAGTTTTGCCGGGAAATCCACAGGGTGCTGATACCATCCTGGGTAGCCTGAAGCGTAAAGCCGTTTATGCGCAGGCGTTCGGTAAGTTCCTGTGTTATTGAGGAAGTGTCGGCAGAAATGTTGATGTTGTCCATGTGACTGTCCAATGAATTCCCCTTAACTTATTCCATTTACCTACGACGTGGTTAGATGATGTCAGGATCTCGCAATTGTTTGGTGCGCATTCTTTGTTCATTCAGCAAATCGCGGTAATTAGGCTGGATGGCCGGTTTAATAACCGTTTGTTCGCCTGCCACCCAGCTTAATGGTCGCCTTTCTTTACCTATGGACGCTTGCAGCAGCATTAAACCTTGTAATAGCGCTTCCGGACGAGGCGGACAGCCTGGCACATATACATCGACCGGCAAAAACTTATCAACACCCTGCACAACGCTGTAAATATCATACATGCCGCCTGAGTTGGCACATGATCCCATCGATATCACCCAGCGCGGCTCGAGAAGCTGGTCATATAATCGCTTGACTACCGGAGCCATTTTGCGAAACACCGTACCGGAAATGACAATCAAATCGGCTTGGCGCGGCGAACCGCGTATAACCTCCGAGCCAAAACGGGCAATGTCATGGCGACTGGTAAAAGCAGTGGCCATCTCCACGTAACAGCATGAAAGCCCAAAATTAAAGGGCCATACGGAATTGGATTGCCCCCAGGCGACCATGTCTTCCAGCTTTGCAAACAGAAAGTTCCTGCGTAGGGCTTCCTCATACGATTGTTGTCCCGGTTGAGGGGCAGGATCATTTTCAGCTTTCGTAAGAGTCCAGTTCATAACTTGCCTACCGTAATTTGTGGGGCGTAACAACGCGTTGGCGACTTGTACGCCAATCCAGTGCGCCTATTGCGGCAAGGTAAATCAGCGTAGCAATTAACACCGTAATAAAAATCAGCGCTTCAATAAACCCAAGCCAGCCCGATTCTTTTAAGGCTACCGACCAGGCAAACAGGAATACGCTTTCCATATCAAAAATAACGAAAAAAATGGCGAGCAAATAAAATCGAACAGAAAAGCGAATATGAACGTCACCGGTAGCGACAATACCTGATTCGAAAGGCTCATCAGCGGCTTTGGCATGATGTTTTTGACCCAAAAAATAAGCACCACCTAACATAAAGGCAGTAGTAAACACTATTGCCACAAAATAAATAATTAGAGGCAGTAAAGGGGTTGCAGCCACGACTTCAGTATTCATTAAGTATTGCCCTCTCATTAACCCAATTATAAAGATAGGTTTAAGTAAATTTATAAAGTTTAATAAAATGTACTCATTCAGTCCCCCTCTTTGAAAAAGAGGGGTTAGGGGAGATTTATTAGATAAAATCTCCCTTTTTCAAAGGGGGAGGTGAATGAGTACTAAAATTTGAGCATACAGAGTTTTCATAGTATGGTTAATAATGTTAATTTTTACGGCGGAGTACAAACCCAGGTTTGCACTCCATCGAATATAACCAACTGTTACTGAAAACGCTGTAATTATTAAACTTAGCAACCGGTACAAAGTGCTTGGAATAATCACTGCATAAATTATGCGCCAATAATAATTAAATGCCAGAAGTTTTTTAATTTTATACTTAAAAAATACAATTAAAATTATAGGAAGCCGTATGGTCTTATTTCTATTATCAACGACAAAATGTATATTTTAACGTATGTACGCTAACACACAGACAGACGTTATTTTTTGATTAAAATCTTAGCGCAATCGTCAACACTTGCTATCTATATAAAGTCTTCAGCTACTTGGTTGTATAACCAATTTATCGACCTATACCTGCCCATTTAATACTTTTCATCGAGGTCAATCTTATGAATAATCTAGCGATTAATGACAAACACACTGACAGTTTGGAAAAACTAAAGAGATTGACGACCGTCATATATTTTTGCCAGGCATTAACCTTTGCATTAGCGGGATTGCCTTTACTCGTGGGAGCCGTGCTTAATTTTCTCAATCGAGAGGCCGTTGAAGGAACGTGGCTTCAGTCTCACTTTGACTGGCAAATTAAAACAGTTTGGTTAACTTTAGGCGGGTTTGCCTTATCTGGATTAACCTTTACTATGGGCATTGGTTTGTTTATTTTAATTCCAACACTGGTAATCCTTATATATAGAATTTTTGTTGGCTGGACTGCGTTAACAGTTGATAAACCCATTAGTGATAGAGATTGATATTTATAGAAATATCGTAAGCATTCACTTCCCCTTGAAAAAGGGGAGGTAAACGCATACAGAGGATAAATACAAAATCATCTAAAACTTACGTGCGCCATGGATGTTCAGGCAGATCGGTAACCCCGACAACTTTGACACCCACTTGTGCTACTTTATAATCATTGTCTACTGTGCCGCCACTCACCCCTATAGCACCTATTAACACGCCTTGTTTATCTACAATAGGTAAGCCGCCCGGAAACGTAATCAAACCTTCATTAGAGTGCTCAATACTGTAAAGCTGGCCTCCTGGTTGTGATAACTTGCCCAAATCTCCTGAAGGCATCCCAAATAAACAGGCAGTTTTAGCTTTTTTAATAGCGACATCTATGCTACCTACCCACGCATCATCCATACGGCGAAAGGCTTTCAGGTTGGCACCTGAATCTACTACCGCGACGCAGCTTGGCACTCCCGTTTCTCTTGCTTTATTAATTGCAGCATCAATTATTTGTTCAGCTTGTTGGTAGGTGACATGCATTTTATTTATCCTTTATTAAATTATGGGTTCGTTTAAATTGCTAAATCTTGGGATCTCATTGAGTCTCCTGTTTAAAAAAGAGGGATTAATACTTACCCTTACCTTATACCACATGAGTATTAATTAAATATTAAAAGCAACAAAATAAAAACTACTCAACCTTATTTATATTTTATTTGCTTGGTTATCTTTACCGACTATTTCCCAGCAAGTAATAAATAAAGCGGCAATAATGGGCCCTAATACAAAGCCTGTTAAGGAAAACCAGGCCAGCCCACCTAAAGTGGATATTAATACTAAATAATCTGACATTTTAATATCTTTACCAATTAATCTGGGCCTTAAAAAATTATCTATCATCCCAATGACTAAAATACCCACTGCCAACAAAATAGTGGCTTTTAAAGTTTGACCTTGTAAAAATAAAATGCACGCAGCAGGGCCCCAAATTAAAGCACTGCCTATGGGTAACAAAGATAAAATTATCATTAATGCGCCCCATAAAAAAGCCGCTGGAATATCTAACAACCAAAATGAAAGTCCACCAATACCCCCCTGGACAATAGCCACTAATAAACCGCCTTTAACAGTGGCTCTGGCTACGCTGGTAAACCGGTCAAATAACTCAATTTCAATCCTATCGCCTATAGGAATTAAAGCTATAAACTTTCTTAGCAATTGATTGCCATCGCGTAGCAAAAAAAACAGGATATAAAAAGCCAAAACAACCTGGACAATAAGATCGAGCAAGTTTTGAGTTATCGCAGGAACCTGTTGTGCAATATACTTTACCGCTTGTGCAAAGGCATTTCCCACTGACGTGCTTATTTGTTCAACACTTATTCCCCGTATATGGGGTAAATCATTAAATTGGGGTAAAAGCGCAAGGGTATCTTGAAAAAAACGCTGGGGATTTATTTCACCGCTTTGAATTTTATTATAATAAACTGTGCTTTCTTCAGTTATCATAAAAATTACGGTAAGAAAAGGGATAACAAAGACCATTATAATCATCGTCATTGTTAAAAATAATGGCATTTTTTCCGAATTTTTAAAATATTTTTTAATTTTTTGGTAAGTAGGGTCAAAAATAACCGCTAAAGTTATTGCCCAGAAACAAGCCAACAAAAAATCTTTAATTAAAAAGAAAAAAGACACCGTCACTAACAAAACGAATGTCATAAAAAGAATATACGGCGTATTTTTTTGCATGCTTAAAAGTTAAATAAGTTAAATAGAGGACGGTATTTTGGGCTACACACTTAAGACGGGACAAAAGCCCTCTCCGGAGGGAGAGGGTTGGGTGAGGGGAAGGTTAAATCGCCCTCATCCCAGCCTTCTCCCTCAGGGAGAATGAGCAACCTGTCCCGCGTTAAGTTGGCAGCCCTATTTTGCATTACTGTCAGAAATTGTTTCATGGGTAGTTATTTGTTCTATCGTATGCCGAGCAATCATCAGGTTTTCATCGGTAGGCACCACCCACGTGGAAATTTTAGAATCAACTGTTGAAATGCAGGTGGCGTGAGCTTGATTAGCCGATTCGTCCAATTTAACGCCCATCCATGCGACTTGATAACCTATTTTGGCACGAATTACCGCAGAATTCTCCCCAATCCCTCCGGTAAATACTAACGCGTCCATGCCGCCAAGTGCCGCAATAAGCGAGCCTATTTCGCGTCCGATACGGTATACGAACAATTCAATAGCCTCGTGTGCATGTGAGTCTTCGCTGGCAAGCAAGGTGCGCATGTCGCTGGAAATGCCGGAAACGCCCAGCAGTCCGGATTCATGATAAAGCAGTTGCTGTAACGCGTCTGCATCCATGCCATGCTGATTCATAAGATAAAGTAATACGCCTGGATCAATATTTCCGCACCGCGTACCCATCACTAGCCCGTCAAGCGGAGAAAATCCCATTGTCGTTGCGATACTACGTCCGTTTTGTAGTGCACACAAACTGGCACCATTGCCCAAATGAGCAACAATGATGCGGGCTTGCTGGAGTTTTGGTCCAAGCGTGGGTAATACCGAGGCAATATATTCATAAGATAAACCGTGAAATCCATAACGGCGCACACCTTGATCGCTAAAACGCCGGGGTAAGGCAAAACGTTGCGCAACAACAGGCTGGCTGTTATGAAAAGCGGTATCAAAGCAGGCTACTTGCGGCAGGGTCGGCCTGGTGTCAAGCAGTGCGCGAATAGTGACAAGATTATGCGGTTGATGCAACGGTGCTAATGGAATGAGACTTTCCAACACGTTTAAAACGCTAGCATCAATTAACACCGGCTCTGAGTAGTATTGTCCGCCATGAACGACCCGATGCCCCACAGCCAGCAACGCGCCATCTTTTATAGAGGTTATTAACCATGTGTTTATTAACGTGATGGCAGAGGTATGATCATCAGCCTCTGGTGCAACCAGGTCACGTTCAATCAAAACTAATCCCGCTGCATTCTTTACCGTAAACCTTGGCTGGTTTCCAATGCCGTCAATTTGTCCACTCGCCTCTACAACCAAAGGTTCTAATGCATCATGCTTTTGGTAAACAGCGAACTTGATGCTCGATGAGCCCGCATTAATCACCATTAGGTAGTTATTCATGGGATTGCTTGTATTGTTAAAGTTATTTGGAAATGATCAACTTTACTTGACTCAGCAAACGCCAAGATAGATTGCTTGTATTGTTAAAGTTATTTGGAAATGATCAGGTTCCCGCACGTTCGCGTAAATGTTGAGGCATGTAATGACGATCCCCCAGCACTTCCAGCATGGGGCCATGAACATCAAATTTAATAATACTGACCGAACCTGCCGGGGTATCGATGCGATCTCTATAACGCCCCAAATCAATGCCCATTAAACTGCACAGAATAATGCGTATGGTGGCCTTATGCGAGACTACCAGCACATTGCCACGGGTGTATTTAGATTCAATTTCGGTGATAACAGGCAATGCACGGCTGGCGACCTGAACAGCGGTTTCACCCTCAGTCGGTGGATTCCAGGCAGGTTCCGCCAACCAGCGCAGATAATCTTGTTCGTGGTGGAGCCGAACATCATCCTGTTCCCTTCCCTCCCATGCCCCATAACGAATTTCCCGAAGGCCGTCCCGAAGCTGCATACGCACACCCAGCGCATTACACAAAGGCCGCGCTGTCGCAACTGTTCTTTGCAGAGGACTGACATAAATATCCGTCCACGGCACAGAGCCATAAGCATCGGCAAACGCCTGTGCCATAAGGCTTCCTTCGGGTGTCAATTCTGGATCAAGTGCGCCACAATATACGCCGCGTTGGCTGTAAGTGGTCTCACCGTGGCGCAACAGATAAATCTTCAAGCTCATTTTAAAATCTCCTTTGTTTGCGCCAAGCTCATGAGAGCCTTGCCGAACCATGAACCATAAGTCCTTCGACAAGCTCAGGACGAACGGAATATTTTTTAATGCTCAACAAAATAAAATGGACTCAGTACCAGTAAATAGCTCATCTTATTATCCAAGCACTACCCGTACCTGATGAGTCTGTCCGTCATCCGACAAAGCAATGCTATTGCCGTTTAACTGCTCTACACCATCCAAATCTATCGAAATAACACCGCGGCAGACAGCATTCGGGTTTTCAATATTAATGTCATAACGACTATTGCCATGTTGGTAAACCAGGCTGTAATTACGCCATGTTTTGGGGATACAAGGATCAATCACTAACTGGTTAGCGCGAACCTTTAACCCTAAAATCCATTCCATTCCAGTACGATAATACCAGCCTGCCGCACCTGTATACCAAGTCCAGCCACCACGCCTTGTGTGCGGGGACTCGGCATAAATATCTGCTGCCAGCACGTATGGCTCAACTTTGTAAGCATAGCTGCCGGTGCGGCTGGAGGTCCTATGCACGGGGTTTATCATACGCAGCAATTCTAAGGCTTGGTCACCCTCGCCTAGCATAGCGTAAGCAATAATCGTCCAAATAGCGGCATGGGTATACTGGCCGCCATTTTCCCGCACACCGGGTGGATAACTTTTAATGTAACCTGGATCACGTTCAATTTTATCAAAAGGCGGCGTAAACAATAAAATAAGATCGTCGCCGTAGCGCACCAGATATTCCCGCACCGAGTTCATTGCCCGTTGCGCCCGCTCCTTATCCGCTGCACCGGAAATAATCCCCCAGCTTTGTGCAATTGAATCGATACGACACTCAGCATTACTCGCAGAACCTAGCGGGGTGCCGTCATCGAAATAAGCCCGTTTATACCAGGCACCATCCCAAGCTTCTTTTTCCACAGCAGTCTTTAGTTGTGTAGAATGCTCGCGCCACCGCATGGCATGTTCGTTATTACCCCGCGTTTGTGCTACCGCTGCAAATTTGGATAAGGTAGACATTAAAAACCATGCCAGCCAAACACTTTCGCCTTTACCCTGGTTACCCACGCGATTCATGCCATCATTCCAATCCCCTGTTCCCATGAGCGGTAGTCCATGCACTCCGGTTTTAAGGCTGTGATCCAGCGCACGGGCGCAATGTTCAAAAAGGCTCACCTGTTGTACTGATTGGGTGGGTTCAAAATAAGCATCTTCCTGTTCAGCGGTCAATTGAATGCCTTCCAGAAACGGAATGTTTTCTTCGAGTATGCCAGTATCTCCGCTGACCTTAATATAATGTGCGACCACATAAGGTAGCCAAATAAGGTCATCGGAAAAGTGGGTACGCACGCCGCGACCGGACGGCGGATGCCACCAATGTTGTACATCCCCTTCGGCGAACTGCCTTGCCGCTGCACGCAAAATATGAGCACGGGTCAAATCAGGTCTGGCAACCGCCAAAGCCATGCTATCTTGTAATTGATCTCTAAATCCGAACGCGCCGCCTACCTGATAAAACCCAGCTCTGGCCCACATACGGCAACTTAAGGTTTGATACAACAACCAGCCATTTAATAATAAGTCAAGTTCACGGTCTGGGGTTTTTACCTGAACTTTACCCAGCACGTGTTCCCAGGATTGCTTTACTTTACTAAAGGTGGTTGCGGTCTGGGTTGTTCTATACTGCTGAATCAATTTTCTGGCATGAACACGGTCGTCGCCTTGCCCCAGTAAAAAAACCAGTTCAATGCTGTCATTGGCATCAAGTTCCACCCAGGTTTCCAATGCCGCACATGGATCTAGCCCCGCACCGACTCTATTTTTTAAGGCTTTAAAACCCAGTAAACTAGCAGGGGCTGCCAGATTACCGTTACGGCCAATAAATTCAGCGCGATTTCCCGTCCAGCCATTTTGCCGACCCGAAAAATCAGCAAAGGCGGTGCGATGGCCGAATTCAGAACTCCAATGGTTGTGGGCAAACAAAGCACCTGTTTCAGGATCAAGTTCAGTGACAATATGGATTGCCGTTACCGATCGCGATGCGCCAAGCACCCATTCCATATAGGCTGCAACCGTAATACGCCGGGTTCGTCCCGAGGTATTTGTTAAGGTTAAAGACGATATTTTAATAGGGTCATCGGGACTGACAAATTGCACAAGTTCGCTATGAATGCCATGTGACTCATGCTCAAAACGGCTATAACCGTGGCCATGGCGGATCAGATAGCTGGCATTGTTAACTCTAATGGGTAAAGCGGTGGGTGTCCATAGTTCACTGGTTTCATCGTCACGCAAATAAAACACCTCTCCAGGGGAATCTTTAACGGGATCATTTGACCACGGCGTGAGCTGATTTTCTCGGCTATTACCAGACCACGTACAGCCGCTACCTGATTCTGACACTATAAAACCAAACTCCGCATTGGCAATTACATTCACCCAAGGTGTGGGTGTCCATTGGTTGTTGTCCAGCACAATGACATACTCACGGCCATCATCACTAAAGCCACCCAGACCATTAAAAAACTCAAGCGGAGGGACTGATAATTTAGGCGCATGGCTATTGGGATTGGGTAAAACCTTGGCTGGCACAAAAGCAGCTAACGGGCGTGGATGGCGTAACAATTGTTCCGCTAATGTGCCTCGTTTGCCAACCAGTACCGTACGCGCTGTTGTTTTCAACATGAGTTTTGCTTCTATGGATAGCTGTTCGCCCCGTAGCACAAAAATACTGCCCCGTGCCTCATGCTCTTTAGGGGCAAAAAGTGCCAACTTGTCGCGCACCATCCCTTCCAGTAAGGTTTGCAAATCACCGGCGTAAGATAATTCTTTTTCGTTTAATATCACCAAATCGACAGCCAGGCCTTTCATGCGCCAATACTCGTGGGCACGTAATAATTGTTCAACAATAAGCCGGTCTTCTGGCTCTGTTATGCGCAATAAAACAATAGGGCGGTCGCCGGAAATGCCTTGCCGCCACAATTCTGTCACGTTCATGGTATTCATCTGCATGAGCTTGCTGGAAGGTCTTAGCCAGGGATCGGCGTACAGCAAACGACTGGATAAATCCTGAAATAACTGCGCCTCATCGGGTTTCGTGCGTAAATGACGCATTTGCACATGCGCATGTGTCCATGCCAGAGAAGACACACGCTCGAATGTCAGCAGGTTATGATATTTGTAGGCAGCATCTTCCACGGCCTGGCGACTGCTAGCCACTAGGGTAGTAAACGTCACATGCTCTGTTGTGCCTGCGGCAATCTGGATGCGGGTACGCAAACTGAATATAGGATCAAGAACATTGCCGACCGTATTCGTTAATGGACGGCCATCCATGATTGCAAGGGGTTCTCGCAAGGTTTGGCCACGGCCAATAAAGCGTGCCCTATCGGTTTCGTATTGCAGGCTTTCCTGGGGTTGCGAACAGATCAGTAAATGCACAGCCCATGTTTTAGGATCCGTTGCCATACGGGGTCGCCGCTGTGCAATCAAACCTTGAACCTGGGGTAAATACTCGGTCTGGATAAACAGATTTGAAAAGGCCGGATGGGCAATATCAGCAGCAAAAGACGCCAGCACTATTTCTGCATACGAGGTAATGTCGATTTCCCGGCTATATTCTGAATTATTAGTCAAGCTAAGCCGACGTATTTCGGCATCATCTTCAGGGGATATAACAATTTCCAGGGTACTGGTTATTTTATGATCTGTGCGGGTGATGCGGACACGATCTTCAGCAAAATACACTTCGTAATGTTCGGGTTCAATCGTGGTGGGGTGATAGCCTGCCGACCATACCTGACCACTGCCTACATCGCGCAAATACAGGTAACTGCCCCAGGCATCCCGCGTTACGTCTTCGCGCCAGCGTGTTACCGCCAAATCACGCCACGCGCTATAACCTGATCCTGCGGCAGTAATCATGACGGCATAACGCCCGTTAGACAGTAAGTGCGCAGAAGGCACAGCGGAGGTAGGGGACGGCACACGGCGAATCGGCGGCTGCACCGCTTCCTTGACTTCAGAAATAACTTCCAGGATGGGCACATTATCCATATCAACATTTGCGGGAATACGTTCCTGTAACAACAAATCCGCCGCTTCGATCAGTGGGGTATTATGAAAACGATGCCGCATAATCCCATCATGAACCACATTAGAAATGGCCACCAGGGACATGCCTTGGTGGTGAGCCATATAGCAACGCACTATGGCAACCCGTTGATTTTCTGCCAGCCGCACGGGTGTAAAATCCAGGGCTTCATAAAAGCCAAAGGGACCTAACGCACCTTCATGCTCTAAGCGTTCAAAATTTTTCACGGCCGCATGCGGCAGGTACATCGCGGCCAAGGCGGTGGCGTAGGGGGAAATCACCAGCTCATCGCCAAGACCTCGTTTTATACCTAAACCCGGCACACCAAAGGCAGAATATTGATAAGTGAAATACAGGTCACGGCCATTAAATGCAGCCTCTGAAACACCCCAGGGGACACCGCGTTCCACACCATATTCTATTTGCCTGTTAACCGCCAGGCGACATGTCTGGTCTAGCAAGCTATAACGGGGGGTAAACATCACCAGGGAAGGCATCAGGTATTCAAACATGGAACCTGACCATGACAACAGCACCATGCCATCTCCAACACGGGTGACCCGCCGCCCTAAATGGAACCAGTGCTTGCCGGGCACGTCACGTTTGGCGATGGCAATAAAACTGGAAAGCCGCGCTTCGGATGCCAGTAAATCGTAGTAACTAGGATCAAGTGCGGCTTCTGCGACGCGATATCCAATTGAAAACATGTGGCATTCAGGGTCATAAAGAAAACGGAAATCCATGCCATAAAACAAGGTATCTAGCCGTAAAATCATATTTTCCAAACGCTGGCTCAGCACGTCTGCCTGTGCTGCGGCATGCTCTATGGCTATTGTTAAGGCGTTCAGGTCAACCGATTCCAGGGGGGATGCCGCCAGATTGAGTAAACACTGCACATAACAGCTGGACAGGTCAGCCAAATGAGTATTAAGCACCAGCTGCGTTGATGCCGCTATAGGATGCGGAAATTTGGTATCTGATTCAGCACTTGCGGAAAAATGAATCCAGGGAATTAAGCTATTGACATCACGCAGGTGAGAATGGATATCGTCATGTAACAATTTGGCCCATGTCAATGCCTCGTTATCGTCAACATCATCCAATTCGGTAGCGTAGGTCTTGGCCAGATCATAAAGTATCTCAACTGCGTCAGCCAGCTGTTGCCATAAATCACTCCATTCTTTTAAATCCGCAGGATAGCTACTTAAAAGTTCCCTGATGCTGCTACCTTGTTGTTGTAGTTTTTTTAAAATGACAGCATGCACGCTGTGGTTATCAATAAGCTTAACCAGTGCGCTGGTAAACAACTGATGGGTATCTTTAAGCCCTGTCAGCCTATTAGAAAACGTCAACGGCTGGCTCAGCATTTCGCGGCATGATTGCGCTATAGTCAGCAAATGCCCGGCTAGGTTGCCACTGTCGACGGTAGAAATATAGCGCGGTTCCAAGGTATGTAGATTACCGGTATCGTACCAATTATAGAAATGGCCATTTAAGCGCGGTAATTCCGTGAGCGTTGTCAGGGTGGCATCAAGGCGATCAACAGTGTCCATCAATCCTAGCCAGCCAAAATCCCTGGCCGTGACTACAGATAACAAATACAGGCCAAAATTAGTAGGTGAACTCCGATGGGCAATGACCGGTTCCGGGTCTTCCTGAAAATTGTCCGGCGGTAGATAATGCTCTTGCTCGGTCACAAAAGTGGTAAAAAAACACCAGATGCGCCTGCCGATCAAACGCAGCTTTTCACTGTCCTCAATCAACAAAGATTCTACCCTATCAATCCGGGGTGGAAGACTTAAGCCATGAGCAATAATGGGTGCCAGCCACCATGCCAATAAAAACGCTGCGGCCAAATTAAGCCCAGCCGGATTAAAGAAGATTATTACCCCCGCTGCCCCAATAACCATGGCGCTGGACTTGTATAAAGGCCTGATTAAATTTTTCAGTGCATGGTCGGATGCAGATTTTGCTTGTTCAGCGGTCACCCATTGCAACAGTTTTTTCCTGGTAATCAGCAGCCGCACCAGCGTGAAGCCAATAGCGTCCATCATCAGCCACGCACGTTGTGCCAGTAAAGTGACTGTCAATCCGCTGCTACCTAATGCCCAGAGCATATTTTCTGCTATTTGACGCCAACACAGCATCGACGCAATGCCACTTTTAGGCAATTTTAAACTGCTGATAAACGTTAAAATGGCCGGAAAGGCTAAAGCTGTCAATACACAGCCGGTTAACAGTAACTGCGGCGCATTCGGAATAGACCAGATGGTCACTAACGCAAAAAAAGCGCTGGGCGCAGAAAGCGATCTGCGCAAATTATCTATCATTTTCCAGCGGCCAATCATAGGCATGCCCTGGCCTTGAAGCCCCAAAATCCAGGGTAATAATTGCCAGTCTCCGCGTGCCCAGCGGTGGTCGCGCGAGGCGGCAACCTCGGTATGGGAGGGGAATTCATCAAAAAACTCAATGTCGCTTACCAGGGCACAACACGCAAATACACTTTCAAACAAGTCATGGCTGAGCATGGCATTATCAGGTACACGTCCGTCCAAAGCGGCCTGAAAAGTATCAACATGATAGAGACCTTTGCCACTGTAAGTACCCAGCGCAAACAAATCTTGGTAGAGCTCAGAGACCGAAACGGAGTAAGAATCTGTACCGGAAACCCCGGCAAAAAACTGGTGGAACATGGAGTGTTCCTGCCGTAGCGGCAGGGTGGGGGTTACCCTCGGCTGAAGAATGCCGTAACCCTCCACAACCCGCTGGAGTTTGGGGTCGAACACCGGCCGATTTAAAGGATGCGCCGCCACCCCCACCAGTTGCGCGACCACGCCCATGGGTAACCGTGTATCCGCATCCAGGGTGATCACATAACAAATGCCCGCAGGCGCTGAGGCTGGTTTACCATAAATCGGTAAAAAAGAAGTATCGGTCGCACCGCGTAACAGCCGGTTAAACTCTTCCAGCTTGCCGCGTTTTCGCTCCCAGCCCATCCATTTATTTTCACAAGAATTCCATAAGCGTTTACGATGAAACACAAAAAACCGCTGTCCACCGTACTTGGTATTAAGCGCGGCCACGCCGGCAATCGCAGCACTTAATAGCTGGTTATCATTGAGCATGGTTTCGTGTTCTGCATCACACCAATCCGATAACAACGCAAAGTAAACATGCTCGCCTAAATTTGACAGATAGCGAATCTCCATTTGTTCAATCTGGTTTTTTACCCCGGCTTCACTGGTAAATAACGTCGGTACCACAACAAAAGTGCTTAAAGCTTCCGGTACGCCGTCTTTTAAAGCCAGCCTTGGCAGATGATTGGGCGGAAGGCGGGTAATAATAAGCTTATTGACTACATTAACAGCAATGTCAGAGGCCAGAAAAACCCCAAATAGTGACAGCAGTATTAACTGAAATTGGCTAAGGCCAGCCGCTAAACTCGCGCTCAAGGGGAAGGCAAACAACAATAATGTCAATACGCCAATACTGCCGATATATGCAAAACTCGCGTTAGCCACATAGGCACGCAGTAACTTTTTTTTCAGGCCAGGTTTAAAGTGAACCTCTTTTTCAAATTCGTATCGGCCGTCATCAATTAAATAGTAGCCCGGCTCCTGTTTTATATCGGTACTGCCCTGCTGGCTAGCACGCTTAGCTTTATCTATGACTTTACGGGCGATTTCTAACTCTGAATGCGCTGAATGTTTGGCGAGATCTTCAATGGCATGGCGATAGCGGTCACGCGTTAAAAAATCCATGGTAGAGTAACCATCATAATTGCTTAGGCACTGATCTACTAAGCTTACTTCCTCAACAAACTGCGACCAATCAAACACCGAAATGGCACGCATGCTGGTAATAATATTGCGGACCGTTAAAGTCCCCGCAATCTGGGTGGCGTGTTCTTTATTGACAATTTCATCAATGCTAACGCCCTGCGCAGTTAACCAGTCATTCAGAAAATCCAGGGAAATGGTGGCGCCGGGGTGGGGGTCATGCAAACGTTGTAAAACCTGCACAGCATAGGCCTGACGCAAGTTATCAGCCGGCAATACGCCGGTAAATGAAGGCGTATCTGCTTTTTCGGTTTGGGCGGCGATTTGTTCAATGTTGTCAACAAACTCGTCTGCTAGCTGGCGGCCGGATTGAGAACGCATGATGCGAACCGCCAAACGGCGAAGATTTTCAATCAGTAAAATTCTAAGGGTGACCGGTATTGCCCAAAGCTCGCCAATGGTGAGCGGGTCAACGCTTTGATAAGCAGTCACGAAATGCTTGAGTAATTCAGCATCAAAACGGCTATCAGTATGCGCCACCAATGCCCAGGCAATACCGTAAACACGGGGATAACCTGCCAGCACACCGTCAGCTAATTTAGGCAAGTCCAGATAAAAGCTTTCAGGCAAGTCAACCAGTATGCTGCTAACTTGTTCGTCAATCACATGGAAATTATCCAGTAGCCATTCCGCTGCGGGGGTAATGGCCTGTTGTTGATGCGCTGTTTGGGCAACTGCTTGGTAGGCGGCTAACAATACATGGGAGTTCTCGCGAACCCGGGGGATGAGTTTTTGACCTTCTTTAACCGCCGTAATTTTTTGAGCTTTTGCCAAGCTTACTGCATGTTGCGCTAGCCGCTCAATGCTGAATAATTCGAACCGAATGGGTGTTTCCTCTCCCCCCGGATGGTCGACTCTATTATGCTGTCTTTGTTCTCGACGCTTCGCCATGGTTTAATTCTCCTAACCCACACAAAATACTTGAGTCACTACCGGCGATAGATATTAAAAATTCCTAGTCTCCAAAAGTGACCCGTTAATACGATAATCATAAAAAGCCTTGGCCATTGCTAAGTGGGTAAAATTCGCAACGGCAATCTGTGCAATAATCAATAAGGTGATTTGCATCGGCTTTACCTGTAATGCTACAAGGTAGCGGCATTATTTTTGGCTAAATTCTGCCCATTAACACCAGCACCAGTAAGATGATAAGAATCAGCCCAAGACCACTGCTAGGCCCGTAGCCCCAGTTCCGGCTATGGGGCCATCTTGGAATGACGCCAACCAGCATCAGTAGAATAACGACAAGTAATAAGCTGCCAATTGACATGGTTAACGCCCTTGTTTAAAAATTTTAAATTAATATAATCTAAAAACGCCCCAAATTGATGGGATGATGAGTGAGCCCTAGAACACCGACAACAATTAAATAAATGGCTACAAAATAGTTTAAAAACCGTGGAATCATCAAAATCAATACCCCTACTACAAGTGCCAGTACGGGTTCAATGGCGAGATTTAAATTCATGGCGATGCTCCTTTAGGAATGCTTAAAGTTTAATCAAAATCTTAAGTTCGCTCTGTACGCTAACGCACATAATATGACTGTCCATGCTAAATAGACGGCTAATTTTAGGTGGTTAATTTACAAAACCAGCTATCCGCTTACAGTAACGTGGAGATACAATAAAAATACCGAGAAAACCTTAAGATTTATGACCTTTCTATTTTTTTTGTTTTTATGTGTCTGCCTATACAGCGTTTTCAGTATCGATTAGTTATATTGGAGGGAATGCAAACCTAGGTTTGTGCTCCACTACTAATAATTAATGTTATTCACCTGATATGAAAACGCTATAAAAGACAAGCAGTTCGTTTATAGTATTTTCGGTTAAAAATGATAATGCGCACCTAAGCCAATATATTCAATTTTAGATTTGTAAAATTGTCCGCTCGGTGAGTAGCCGTTATAGTATTCAACAAGCAATTGAAACCTGCGGCCTAACAAAGTTGAGTTGTCAAACTGAACACCTGCTCTGGCCGAAACATCAGTATTCCAATTATTTTGGTCACGATTTTTAATGTCAACGGCAACAATAGGCCGCATGGCCGCAAAATCTAACACCCAAGGACTTCTAAATTCAATACCGGCCTGTGTTGACCATACTCTTAATGTTGAAGGATCTCTATCAAAAATACCGCCGCCGCCCCCATAAATACGCACACCATACGGAAACTCATAAGAAAGCCTTAAATCTACGCCTTCGTAACTCAGGTTAACACGCTGGAATTGAGTATTGAGCTGGCTCAGCAGAAACTCATCACCAAGATGTGAACTTTGATGATAAAGCCGGCCAAAGGCAGAAAAGTGGCCAGCACGCACACTGGTATAGAGAGCACCAATAAAATCGGTATTGATAAGGTCAACCGATGGCGCATCCAGGTTAAAGTCACTAAAAACCCCGCCCTGAAGCCCAACCTCCCATTGGGCATTAAATTTGCCTAAATTATTTCGGTAAAACGGTATGGTTTCGCCAAAACTAACCGAGGCTATATTGTTGCCATTAAAGGTATTATTTTGGTAATTATGGTAAGCCACTGAAAAATGCGTCCAACGCGGATCAGCCAATAAGGGTTTAAATAAGTGCTCTGAAGGAAACCACCCTACCTGTAAAACGGTAGGGTCTATAGATGAAACAGCCTTATCACCCGCGACCTGGACAGGCTGGGTAAGCGCGTCGGTTGATTGCTGAGAGCTAATTTCTGCGACATTGGCCCCCTTTACCCCAGGCACTTGTGATAATAACTCAACCGCTTTGCTTTGATCGGCAGCCGCCAAACTGCCGACCGGCACAGTAATAACGCCGTCTTTTACAATTAATGACGGCATATCAAGATTTAAGTTTTGCTTTAGCATACCCGCAGCATAACCTGCAATATAAGAATCATCTGCGGTTGTGGCGTACACAGATTCGCTTACCAACATAACGCTTAAAGCAGCCATAAATCGTAAATAACGCATTATTATTTGCCTTTCACGTCAACAGTAAGGTCATTTTGTACTGCGGTTACGCCTTTTTGGCTATTGGCTGCGGCGACTGCACGCGCGATACCTTTTTCAGAATCAACAGTACCACTCAGTTTTACGACACTGTTAACGGTATCTACGTTTATATGGGACTTGCTAAGCATAGCATCGGCCATTATGGCGTCTTTAACTTTAACAGTAATCATGGAGTCATCCATTTGTTCACCTGTCACTGCCGGAAGCACTGTGGTAGGTGAATCTTTCATGGCATCCAGTTTTTTTTCTGCATTGTCTTTTATTTGTTCCACTTTTTTCTCGGCGCGATCTGCGTTTTTATCCACCTTCTCTTGCGTGTTTTCCAACGCTTCTTTAGAGGCTTCTGTCGACTGGTCAATGTTTTCCTTGGCTTGATCTGCTCTTTCATCCAATGAATCTTTCATGCCTTCTATGCGTTCATCAGCTGTTTTATTAGATTGCTCAATATTTTCCTTGGCCATATCCGTGGCAGTGTCAATTTTTTTCTCTGCCCGATCTTTGGCATCTTCTTTTTGACAACCTGCTAATGCAATAACAGCAGACAAACAGGACATGATAATAACTTTATTTTTTGTTTTCATTGGCTTATACCTTATATTGGGTAATTAATAAATTGGCACAACAACGTTAATAAAAACAACATTGTTATTTGGATCAAGTGCAGCGGGCTGCAAACTCAATTCCATTCTAATGATAAGAGTGGGGGATGTCTGTACGGTATCGTACATAAGGTATTTTGGATTAAATACAACAGATGCTATTAATCAATGCCCTACAACCTCTATTAAGAGTAAAAGCAGGTTGTAGGGTTAAAAAGTTGAAAGCGCCGCTTTATTTTGTCTCTTCACTCCAAACCAATTCAACACGACGATTTTTTTCTCTGCCTTCTTCGGTGCTGTTATCAGCAATAGGCTGGTCTTCGCCGTAGCCGCGTGCCGTTAACTTGTTAGTCACACCTTTTTGGCTCAGGTAATCAGCAACAGATTGCGAGCGGCGTTGTGACAAACGTAAGTTATATTTGTTAGTGCCTTCGCTGCTGGTATGGCCTTGCACCTCGATGTCATTTTTTTGTGGATAATTGATCAGGCTTTCCGCAACGCCATCCAGAATACTCATGGCATTTTGTGTCAATTCTGCTGAATCAAATTTGAAATTTACGCCCTTAATTTCCAGCCTGATAGGACAGCCTTTATCGTCAACCTGGCTACCGCTGATGGTGCCTGGGCATTGGTCCAAACAATCATTCACACCATCGGAATCCGAATCCAGTGTAGAACAATCGGGGGGTGGCGGAGCGGGCTGAACTTCGGCAACAGCGACAGGTTTTGGACCTAAAGGCACCACAAAACCCACGTTAACAACAAGATCATGGAACTCATCCGTCCCCGGGTTTAAATGGGCATTTAAGTTATTGTTATAGCGGTAGCGTGCATCACTGCGGATCAGGAAGTTATCATTCACTTCATAGGTAAAACCTAAACCGGCTTCACCGATAACCCCCACGCCGCTGTTGCCGTTAACGTAGCTGTTCATGCCACCTGCGGCTATGACAGCATAAGGCGAAAAGGTGTCACGGAAGAAATAGTATTGCAAATCGGCGGTGCCGCCAGCAAGATCCCACCGACCTTTGCTGCCATCCGGACGTGGGTTTTGGTCATCAAAGCTGTTATAAAAGCCTCTTAACTCCACGTTAAAATGCTCATTGATCATTTTACCGATACCCAAACCGGCACCGTAGCCATCAATATCAGAATGTCTATCGCCGCCGGGTTTTACATACGTGCCAAAAGGCGCTATATACCAGCGATCATCGACCAGCGGAGTGACAACTGGACGACTACTATCGCCCTCAGCTTGTACGGCAGGCTGATACATGCCATCTTCGGGTTGGTCAGCAGCGTGCGTAAGAGGTAAAAAACCGACACCAGCCAGCACAGCAAGAGTGAGTAAATTTCTTTTTAACATGATATTTTCCTTATAGTTGATTAATTAAGGCAACACGCTGTTGTTAAACAGCCTCAGAAGTAGCTTAATCGCAACATTACTATTTTGTCTGTGCGCCAGCGCACATATAAACCTGAGAAAACAACTTATCTTTAAAGTTAGCCCTATAGTTTTTAGGCCATTGTTATTAAATTAATACCTTGTTTCCTTCAAAACACACCGCAAGCTGCGGGCAGCCGCCATTTACTTCAGCTTCTCGCAGAACGTCCAATGCAAGTGGAAAATACTTATTGCCGCCTTAACTATTGGGGCAGAAAATTTCATTATGTGCGCCACCGAACCGACTGCGTTGGGTTTTACGGTTACTGTAGCATCAAGGTTGCAAGCAAACCCCAGTCACTCTACACAATGACGCTTACTGACATGGCTTATCGTGTTTTGTCGCACCCATAACGTTAACTTAGGAAAATACTATGAATCACTCAGCCCCCACTCAAAACGGTTTGCAAAGTTGCATAGAAGCGTGTAGCCATTGCCATCAAGTCTGTCTGCAAACAGCTATGAACCACTGCCTGGAAGCCGGTGGAAAACATGTAGAAGCAGAGCACTTTCGTTTGATGATGAATTGCGCCGAGATTTGCCAGACCTCAGCAAATTTCCAACTCAGCAATTCCAAATTTCATCAGCGTGTATGCGAAGTGTGCGCTGAAATTTGCGAGGCCTGCGCGGCTAATTGTGAAAAAATCGGGGGAATGGATGAATGTGTTAAAGCCTGTAGAGCCTGTGCTGAAAGCTGCCGCCAAATGGCAAGCATGAAGAGTTAACTATGAAAGGGTTTTGTGCAAATTCTGTGACTATCCATCCCAAGTTATTACTTTGGAGTCTCATAGCAATAAGTTTATCGGCATGTGGTGAGGTAGCACAGTTGCCGATATCGGCAGGTATAGGGACTGATCCCCAAATACCGCCGCCTAACCCGACTTTAATACCCACCCTCAACATTGCACCGGCTAAAGGCTGGTCGGAAAATGAAAAACCAGTGCCCAATCTGGGTATGGCGGTAAACGCATTTGCTACCGGTCTCGATCATCCGCGCTGGCTTTATGTGCTGCCCAACGGGGATGTTTTAGTGGCCGAGACCAATTCACCGCCTAAACCTGATGACGCAAAAGGCATTAAAGGCTGGATTATGAAACTGGTGATGGGCAAGGCGGGTGCCGGCGTACCTAGCGCCAATCGCATTAGCTTACTGCGCGATGCCGACAAAGATGGGGTTGCCGAGACTAAGACAGTATTTATTGAAGGCCTTAATTCACCTTTTGGCATGGCATTGGTGGGTAAAGATTTTTACCTGGCTAATTCTGATGCCGTCATGAAGTTTAATTATAGTGCAGATGAAACCCACATCACTCAAGCAGGCGTTAAGGTAGTCGACCTGCCCGCCGGTTTAATTAATCATCACTGGACCAAAAACCTGATCGCTAACCGTGAGGGTTCCTTGCTTTACGTGACGGTGGGATCAAATAGCAATGTCGCTGAAAACGGTATGGATCAAGAAGTGGGCCGCGCGGCTATCTGGGAAGTGAATCCAAAACTGGGAAGCCATCGGATTTACGCATCGGGTTTGCGTAATCCCAATGGCTTAGCCTTTGAACCTGATACCGGTGCACTTTTTACAGTAGTCAACGAGCGCGATGAAATTGGCAGCGATCTGGTGCCCGATTACCTCACATCAGTCGCTGATGGCAATTTTTTTGGTTGGCCTTACAGCTATTTTGGCCAACATGTAGACGAACGTGTCCAGCCACAAAAACCGGAATTAGTTGCAACAGCACGCGTGCCTGATTATGGACTGGGTACGCATACCGCGTCGCTAGGCCTGGTTTTTTCTAAAAGTACGGCATGGCCAGCACCCTTTAATAACGGTGTGTTTATAGGTCAGCACGGTTCCTGGAACCGTGATCCTCGTAGCGGTTATAAAGTTATTTTTGTTCCCTTCAAAGAGGGTAAACCTTACGGAGAACCGCTGGATGTACTGACTGGATTTTTGGATACCGATGGCGATGCACTTGGCAGGCCGGTGGGTGTGGCTGTTGATAAACAACAAAACTTGCTGGTCGCTGATGATGTCGGCAATACTGTTTGGCGCGTAACGCCTCCCGTCATCCAATCTAGTAAAGGAACAGTGCCATGAGCATAATGACGACTAAAGATGGCACAGAAATTTATTATAAAGACTGGGGCGCGGGATTGCCGGTTATTTTCAGCCACGGCTGGCCACTGAATGCCGATGCGTGGGAGAGCCAGATGACCTATCTGGCCTCTAACGGCTACCGCTGCATTGCGCATGACCGCCGCGGCCACGGCCGTTCAAGCCAGCCCTCCACGGGTAATGACATGGACACTTATGCCGACGACTTGGCCGAGCTCATCGAAACCCTAGACTTAAATGACATCACTTTAATCGGCCATTCAACGGGGGCTGGAGAAGTAGCTCGTTATGTCGGACGTTACGGCACAAACCGTGTTATTAAAACAGTCTTGATAGGGTCGGTGGCACCATTCATGCTTAAAACAGAAACGAATCCTGACGGTCTAGCCATGGAGAAATTCGACAGCCTCCGTGCCGGTGTAATGGCCGACCGTTCACAATTTTTTAAGGAATTCAGTACTTCGTTTTATAGTACAAATAGATTCGGTGTAAAGATTAGCCAGGGCTTACAGGATGCCTTCTGGTTGCAAGGAATGCAAGGCGGCCTGAAGAATCAGCTGGATTGCATAAAAGCCTTTTCCGAAACCGACTTTACTGGAGACCTGAAGAAAATTGACGTACCCACCTTAATTATTCACGGCAGTGATGACCAAATTGTGCCGCTTGCCACTTCCGCTTACGCGTCATTTAAACTCATTAATAATGCTATCTTAAAAATTTACCCTGCTGCCTCGCATGGCTTGCCCAATACCCACAAAGACGAACTCAATTTGGATTTGCTGGGTTTCTTGTACGCCTTTACCGGCCTGCCTTTAAAGTTGGCCGAAAACGCAGGAAAATCAAATAAATTGACCGATAAAACACCTCTATCCAGTGTTAATAGCCAACATTGGCACGATTTAACAAAGCCGGTGGCGGACGTTGAAAAAAAATCTTTTTATCAACCAGATCAACACAGCTATGACAAATAAAATCTTTTAAACCCATCCAGCGTGGGAGCCGCTGGCTTAAAGAATATGCTTTCCTAAGATTAACCTAAAAACTATTAATTACTATTGAGCGCCTGATAGGTAACTGTGAACTACCTATTGACAACCAATACGGAGCACCGCAATGATTAAAATACTACCTGATACCTACATGCCTACCGTTTTGGGATTGCCCATCCGTGCACCCCAAAAAGACCAAAATAAGCTTGCACCTAATTATGAAAGCACTGAAAAACCAGAGTTAAACACTTTGCTGCCGCTAGTCAATAAAGTAGATTTATTAAAACAACAACCGTCAGAAGACGGTTGTATTCAACCTTTGGCAACAGCTTATATGAAAAAGTGGGATTGTTAACAGCATTTTTGTGAGAACCAAGCGATTAATTTATCAATAAAATTGAATGGATTCCTATAAATCACTGATACCTGTAACCACTTATCGTGAACAACAAGGAGATTTATCATGCAAAGTTTTTTACAAGTTAAACACGTCATCGACTACAGCAAAATGACCCATATTCATTTACGGGATTTTTACGCATCACTCAACAAAAAACCGCAGCCGGAACGGGTAAAAATGTTGCTCAATTACCTGATTGAAGACCAGCGCCGTATCGAAAAAATTTTATCCACTTTTGAAGCGGTAAGTGAGCCGTATATTTTGGACAGCTGGATGCAATATGTTTCCAATGTTGATATACATGGATTAATCAATAATCAAAAAATTAAAGCAGATATATCACTGGATGAAATTACCGAACTGGCCGTTAAATTTGGCGAAGTGCTGGTAAATTTTTACCGGGAAGCTGCGACTAAAACTGATTTGGAAAAAGTCAGCAATATTTTTAAAAATCTCGCTGAAATGGAGGTTAAAGATAATCTAAAGCAAGCCAGAGCGGCTTTATTTGAAGAAATGTAGGCTATCAATTATCACTTTTTCGCCTGTTAAATTTTATAAACTAATTTTTAGCAAAACACTTATTGTTTCTAAAACAAAGTAATAATTTACTTATGAAAAAAGATTTTCCACTGCTTTTTAAAACAAGATTTTGTTGCTTTGTTTTGATGGCTTGCTTATTATCCGGCTGCCCCTTGACTGTAAACTTGAATCTGGTAACCGATAAGCCTATTGCGCTTAATTTGGCTATTGATAAGCCGATTGAGTTAAAACTGGATGCCGGCATTGCCGTAACTGAGCTACCCCCTATAAAAGTGGATGCAGGGGTTGCGGTTAATAAGCTACCGTCAATAAAAGTGGACGCAGGGGTGGCCGTTACCAAGTTACCATCAATAAAAGTAAAACTTGATGCCGGTGTTAGCAAACTGCCCCCCGTAAATGTTGCTGTTAACAGGTTGCCGGAAGTAGAAACTGATGTCAAACTGGGACTTTCCAAAAAAGAACCCAAAAAATAGCTTAGCTGTGTTGACTCACCGTTCGCTTAATTTTACCCCCTGCCTTGCAAGATTCTGGCAAGCTATCGTTATTGCCAAAGTGACACCGATTAACATGCCAGAACCGAACGAGTAGATGGCATCCCACTGCTGTTAACGTTCACCTAATGAGCTAGAAATAGTTTTAAATACCGGCTTGGTCAAATAAGTCAGCACCGTGCGATCCTTGGCCTTGATATCAACACTGGCCGTCATGCCGGGCAGCACTTTTATCGCATTGTCCTTAGTGGCATCCAGTTTTTTTCTATCGATACGGATTTGTACGCGGTAATAGATAAATGCACCTTTTTTAGTCTCTTCTTCCAAGGTATCTGGGCTAATGTAAATAACATTGCCTGGCATAGTGCCAAAAATAGCGTAGTCATAGGCATCAAGTTTTACGCTGGTAGTTTGGCCAATACTAATATTGGCGATATCAGTCGGCGAAACCTTGGCTTCTACAATTAAATCCCCGCTGGTCGGTAAAATATCCAGAATAATATCGCCAGGCTTAACCACGCCGCCTAAAGTATTTATTTTAATTTCTTTAACAATGCCATCAACAGGCGATGTCAGCACGGTTTGGCTAAGGATTTGCGACCGGTCGCGCAACATTTCGGTTTGCGTATTCAGGTCTTCCTGAGCTTTGGTCATTTCAGCCTGGGCATCCTGAAAGTATTTGTTGTTCTTATTGGTTATCTGAGCTTTTATCTCGGCAACCTGGCGTTTTAAACGCAACACATCCGAGACACTGACATCACCGGTCGCTTCCAGCTTTTGATTCATCGATAATTCCTGATGCGCCAGTACCAGCATATCATTCAGCGCGGCCACATCTTGTTCAATGGCCATTTTTCGTTTCAGGTACAGATTTTTCTGATTGGAGACAAACTCGGTATAAGATTTAACATCTGACGGGATAACAAACGGCTTGCCATAAACTTCAGCTTGTAATCTTGCCACGGTAATCTGTAACGCAGCCACCTTGCCATTAGAATCTTCAACCGCTGCCTTGGCACGTTCTTTTTGCAAAGTAACCAAAACATCACCTTTTTTGACCTGCCCACCTTCTTTAATATGTACGCGGGTAATAATGCCGCCATCGGCTGATTGCACACTTTGGGTACGCTCGCTGGCGATCACTTGGGCTTGCGCATGGGTCACCTGGCTGATTTCAGAAATAGAAGCCCAATAAATCAGTGCGCCCAAACCTAAAACAGTGAGCCGGATCGTCCACCTTGCACGGTTGTAATGCGGTACCTCAGTATCATAAACGCTGATATCGTAATCCATAGTGATCTCTTCCTTAAGTGGTAACTAACTGGGTGTTTTGGCCAGGGTGTTTAGGCTGGATGGGTGGCGGCGAATTTTGTGCCAAACGTGCTATCACCTCATCCCGTGGGCCATCCAGCACAATCTGGTTGCCGGAAATAATAATCAACCGATTAACCAGCGGCAGCAAAGAGGTTTTATGGGTGACGACGATCAAGGTTTTATTGCCTGCCAAATCGCTGGCTAAAATGTTCAGGCAGCGGCGTTCTTGTTCATCATCCATTGAAGCGGTGGGTTCATCCAGCAAAATGATGTCAGAATTACATAACAAAATACGCGTGAAAGCCACCAGTTGCTTTTGCCCGCCAGACAGGCCTTTGCCGCCTTCCTGGATTTGCAGCTCCAGACCGTTGGGGTGCGAGCTGACTAAATTAATGAGTCCGGTACGTTTTAAGGCTTCATAAATAATTTGATCACCAGGGTCGGGGGTACCAATCAATAAATTATCCCGAAGGCTGCCCTGAAATAAACGGTGGTCCTGTTGCAAATAACCGATATGCTGGTTAAGCACGTTGCGGTCAATATGGGATAAGTCCAGTCCATCCAGTAAAATACGGCCATTACTGGGTTTGTACAGGCCTGATAATAATCGTAATAAGGTAGATTTACCCGAACCTACCGGCCCTAAAATACCAATACGCTCACCGGGCTTGATGCTCAGTTGGTTGATATTGATAGCGACAGGATTTTTTCCGTAGGCAAAATCAACGTCTTTTAATAAAAAATGCCCCTCGACATGGCTGGGTGTTAAGGGACGACTGATGCCACTGTAATCGGCATCCAGACTAAACAATCGGTTCAGCCCATCGGTGGCCGCTTTAGCATGGCCTTGTTGTACCAACAGTCCTGGTATGCTCAAAATAGGCGCGAGCACGCGACCACTTAAGATGGAACTTGCAATCAAAGCCCCTGTGGTCATGTCGCCATCCATTACCGCCACCGAGCCGATGACGATAATCAGGCTGTAGGTCAATTGCTGCATGGCGCTGCTAAAATAACCCAGGGTTTCGCTGCTGTGGCGCATTTGTAAATCGTTATGGATGGTCTTGCTGTTCACCTGCAACCATTTTGACAAAAACTTCCAGCCACCGGATCCGGCTTTAATGGTCTCAACGCCCTCCACAGCTTCCACCAGCAAGCCGGTTTTTTTATTGGATTCTTCCGCACCGGCCATTGCCAGACGGTTAATCTTAGCGCGCATCATCAGGCCTAATAGCACACCGACAATAACCGCAACCAGTGGCACAGCGGCTACTAACGGGGTGGCTATCGCGGCGATAACCACAATAAACAGCAGTGCCATCGGCACGTCTACCCACGCAAATAAACTGCTGGCGGTATAAAAAGACCGCACCTGTTCGTAACCGCGAATCTGGCTGGCCAATGACCCTACCGAGCCTGGCATCTGGTCAATACGGACATTGAGCAAGCGCTGGAAAATCTCCCGTGACAGCTTGGCATCCAGGGTCAACGATACGGTGTCCATGATTTTTGAGCGGGCAAATTTCATCGCCAGCTCTATCAAAATTACCAGGAACACCCCTACTCCCAACACGTAAAGCGTTGAGCTGCTTTGGGTTGGGATAACCCTGTCGTAGACCTGCATGGAGAATAAGGATGCCGCCAGATTAAGAAAATTAATAAAGGCGGTGGCCAACACTGCTTCAACTAAGATTGATCGATGGGTTAAAAAAATTTTACGCGCCAATTGCCCAAATTGCGAAGCGCCTTGCGTAGTTTTAACTTTGGATTTTTTAAACTGAATAATCAGTAAATCAGGTAAATAATCGGGTATTTTTTCAATGCCTTGGCAATGTTCAAAGATCAGTTCATCCAGACTCGATTTCTGCTGTATAACCCCCCAACCATACAGAGGGCTAAACACCAAAAATGGCATCTGGCTTAAATCGATTTTATGGGCTTGTTTGGGTTGCGAAAGCCCCACCAGGGCACAGAGTTTGGCGATTTTTTTAAAGCTATCAGGGTTATCCTGTTGATGCGCCAAACCCATGTTAAGCCGAAGTGAATCCAGTGCAACGCCGTGAATGGCCGATATTCTGTTGAAAGCCCACATCAATTGTTCTTGATACGTCATGCGCTATAATCCGTTATTGTACTGTTTAAATTCACCGCTTTTGACCATCAGTTTGTAGGTACTACTGATCAATGATGTTTTGGTATGCACGACAGCCAGCTTGTTTTGTGTCAGTTCACGCAAGGCATTTAACACGTCAAACCAACTTCTTTTACCGGCAATAAACTGTCTTTTATACGATTCCAATACCATGCTGGAAGCCTCTACAGACGTGCTTAACAGGTCTTCGCGTTGCTGGTTGCTTAAAGCATCTTGAATGTCCGCATTCATGGATTCCAGTATATCCAGCTTAGCGGCATCAATGGCATTTTGGGCACCTTCTGCGCGTATTTGCGCCGCTTTCGCAGATTCGTAGGAAGACAGCCCCGCACCCGGTTGATAAGAAATCCCTAAGGTAAAGCGGCCATCATTACTGTTATTAAAATTACTGTTCCCTCCATTAACAATATATTGATAGCCCACACTAATGGTAGGGTAATAAGCCGCTTTTTTTATCTTGTATCGGGCCTTTAATACTTCGACATCTTTTTGTGCCTGCAATACGGCAGGGTATTCTGCGGCCGTATCCGCTAAAAAATTGCTGGGATCATTGGTCAGTTTGGTTTCTAACCATTTTTTGGCGAGGATGACCTGGGATTCAAGTGTGGGTGTACTGTCCAGTTCAGGATCAGAATAGCCATAATTGGTGAGCTGTTTGATTTGGATTTTGGCCACCTGATGGGTGGCTTTTGCTGATTGGATGTCGGCCAGCACCTGCTCTATGCGGGTCAATATCAGCTGTAATTCTATTTGCGGAGACACCCCGGCCGCCACACGCCTATCCATGAATTCACGGTAATTATTTAAATCACCGAGTATTTCTTCATTAATTTGAATGCTATTTTGACTATCAATTAAATTTTGCCATGCCGTTACCGCTTTCAGGGCAATAATATAAGTTGTGGTTTCCTTCTTTGCTTCTGCGCTCTCAACTAAATGCTCTGCTTCTTCTATTTGGCCGGTAATTTTACCCCCCGTCCACAACGGTTGCTGAATTTGAAGAATTGGACTGATTATTGCCGTACCAGACGTACTGGACGATACGGATAAGGTGGGATACCGCTGCATGTCAGCAGCACGTTTTTCGCCATGGCTGGCATTAACATCGGCTTCTGCAGAAAGTATAGCGGGGTAAGCGATGGTATCTGAAATGACATCGTTTAAGTTAATGACCTTATTCGATTTTACCGCCGCCGGTTCTGTTGCTGATGTTTTTGTAATAAACAGCGTGTTGCTTTCATTGTCTTCACCTAGCGTAGCCTGTGCGTCAATAGGCGTATTTTGCACGGGATCATTTACAACCACGACATCTTGTTCGAGTGCGTAGCCGGTAACAGCGTAGACCAATGAGAGACTGAGTATTATTTTTGGTGTTTTCATACAAGATTTAGTTCAATTCCGTAGGCACATCATTACTTGTGATGTTTTAAGTCAGGATCACTGTCGTGATTACCAATTATTTAGGTGCAGTTTTCCCATGGACGGCAAGGGTGTTTTGATATGAATACAATTAATGTAAACCTAATGGACAAGTCTAGTAGAATTTTTATAAATGTGTTGCGTAAAGCTAAAAAATTCACATTGAGCGGCTGCACCGCGATTGAATATATCAATAGAGGCTAAAGGGATCTTTTAGAGGGGTGTTGCGCTGTTTTACCAGAATTTAAAAATTGCCGAACTAATCGACAGATAGTTAGGGACTGCCGGGAGTTTTCTAAAAATTTACCTGACAAATCATTATTGAACTGAGCGCTAGCGTTTAACCGGTTTTATTTTCCGTTAGCCAGTTTTTTGATCTTCCGACGGCCTTAAGCCATTGCTGCTTTAATAAAATACTGTCTTGCGCTGGCAGAATGCCCTGAAATGACCGGTCAATACGCCAATTATTTTTAAGCTCGTCGACAGTCCATAATCCTACCGCCATACCGGCAAGATAAGCGGCCCCTAATGCGGTCGTCTCAAGGTGGGTGGAGCGGATAATTTCAACTGCTGATAGGTCGGCCTGAAATTGCACCATTAAATTATTGGCGGCAGCACCGCCGTCAATACGCAATTGTAAAATGGGAGTGCCGCTGTCGGCACTTAACACTTGCAACAATTCATCGACCTGAAAACAAATACTCTCCAGCGCCGCCCTAGTGATATGCGCTGCGGTTGTACCGCGTGTTATACCGAAAATTGCCCCGCGGGCGTTAGCATCCCAGTGTGGCGCACCTAAACCTGTTAATGCAGGCACAAAATAAATACCGCCATTATCGGCCACGCTGCCGGCCAGAGCTTCTGAATCTGATGCCTGTGCAAACAACGACAAGCCATCGCGTAACCATTGAATCAAGGCGCCACCAATAAATACACTGCCTTCCAGTGCATAGTTAACGGTGTCGCCTATTTGCCAGGCGATAGTGGTTAACAGACCGTTTGTCGAAACCACCCGTGTGCTTCCTGTGTTCATCATTAAGAATGAACCGGTACCGTAAGTGCATTTAGTCATGCCTGCTTCAATACACAGCTGACCGAATAATGCCGCTTGCTGATCTCCTGCGATAGCAGCGATGGCTATACCGGAACCGATCGCCTCGTTATGGGTATGCCCGTAAATTTCACAAGAAGATTTTACGGTGGGTAATAGCGAGGCGGGGATATTAAATAATGCCAATAAATCGGCATCCCACATCAGCGTATCGATATTGTAAAGCAGCGTACGTGAGGCATTGGAAACATCGGTGATATGTAGTTCGCCTAGACTCAGATTCCACACTAGCCAACTATCAATAGTACCGAACGCCAGCTCACCACGCTCGGCTTGCTCACGTGCACCCTCCACATGGTTAAGCAGCCACTGTATTTTGGTCGCTGAAAAATAGGCATCGATTAACAGGCCGGTTTTGGCTGTGATCATCGGTTCCAAACCCGCGTCTTTAAGCTGTGTGCAGCTATCTGCCGTGCGCCTGTCCTGCCATACGATGGCATTATAAATGGGCTTACCGGTTTTGCGGTGCCAGATAACCGTGGTTTCGCGTTGATTCGTAATGCCGATACCGGCAATATCTTTAGCGGTGAGTTGCGCTTGCGCCAGTGCCTGTCTGCATACGGTTACTTGAGCTTGCCATATTTCTTCGGCATCGTGTTCCACCCAACCGGGATGCGGATAATATTGTGTAAACACCATCTGAGCCATAGCAATAGGATTAGCGTTTTTGTCATAAATAATCGATCTCGAACTGCTGGTGCCTTGATCTATTGCCAAAATAAAAGCCATCGCTATTGCCTCAATATCATAAAAACCGGCTACCAACTAAGACGGGACAGTTTAAAAAATCCGTTCGTGGTGAGCTTGTCGAACCATGAACGGATGTCCCGTATAAAGTGGGTAGTCTAAAAACTAATGTATTGAACATTATATCTGGCGGGCAGATGTTTCATTGCGGAATTTTAAAATCGACATTCGTATTGGGCTACAGATTAACGTTGCTGAAGCGATCTAAAATTTAAAAAACCTTTGCGATATGTTCGGTAGCGCACCGACTAATTTTAACTTTGTGCGTATTATTTTACTCAAGCGCTGGGAAACACTACTACCGCGCTCCGATTATGGTCAACAGGTCATAATTAATTATTAGGAGATATTCATGAACAAAGATCAAGTCAAAGGCAAAGTCGAAGAAGTTAAAGGCAAAGTCAAGGAAGCCGCTGGCGTATTGCTAGATGACAAAGATATGGAAACAGAAGGAGAGGTACAAAAAAACCTGGGCAAAATTCAGGGCGGTTTTGGTGATCTCAAAGAAGAAATTAAAAAATAAACCAAACCCATTTGTTAAGCCATGTAGCAAAACTATAGTAGCGTTGCTAGATGGCGACCCAATAATCCCAAACTATTTTTTAGGAAAAGACCATGAAAATTATCGGACTCTGTGCAGCAATTTTATTGACTTCTATTTCATTTGGCAGTTATGCCGAAGAAGTGAATAGTGACACCACTATTAATCAAGACCAGTTAAACGGTAAAGTTGAACAAACCAAAGGTAAGGTGAAGGAAGCCACGGGTGTATTAACGGATGACAAAGACTTGAAAACGGAAGGTAATGTTCAAAAAAATGTGGGTAAAGCGCAAGAAGGCATCGGCGATGTTAAAGAAAAAATGAATAAAGATATTAAGGAAGGCAATTAAAACAGCTATTGAAGTGCTAGAGCCAAGCTGCAATCAGCTACTGCACTGCTGGGTGGCATCAAAATATTCTGAAGTAATTTCCCAAAGGGACAACCATGAAACACAGCCACTTTAAACTCACCGGCCAATGGGCTATTGTCTTTTTAATGCTGGCTTCGTTTGGCGCTTATGCTGAACAAAGCCAAAATGACAGCACTATCAATAAAGATCAAGTCAATGGCCGGATCGAAGAAAGCAAAGGCACGGTAAAGGAAATGACAGGGAAGATAATGGATGACAAAGGCATGGAAATAGAAGGCAATGTCCAAAAAAATCTCGGTAAAGCCCAGGCAGGCTTTGGCGATTTAAAAAAAGATATTAAAGATGACGTTAACAAAGACAATTAAAAATAAACGCTCGGTGTAGTCCACTGTTAAAGACACTGCACAAGGCAACAACAATACGCTAAACGCATTTTCAAGGAAAAAATAAACATGAAACTTACTAACATTACACTTACTGGCTTATCGGCTGCGCTGGTTTTATCTGTCGCTTCATGGGGTGCTTATGCCGGAGAAAGCCACATGGCCGAAGCACTTAAACACGCGGAAGCTGCGGCAAAAGCTGCCGATGGCAAAGCGGTTAATGGCGTTGTTGAGCATGCAGAGGCTGCGAAAACCCATGCCGATACTGCTAAGGAACATCTGGATGCCGGCATTACCAGCCTAAACGATGCGATTGATCACGGCAAAATGAAGCATGCTGACTTAGCGAAAAAATCTGCCGACGAAGCGGTAACTCATTTAAAAGCAGCGCAATAAGCCGATTGCTTACCCCTGAAAAAACGGCGGGTGAAAACTCGCCATTGCTGTTAGACAAAATGGCTACCCATTTAAAACGGGACATCCGTTCGTCCTGAGCTTGTCGAAGGACTTGTGGTTCATGGTTCGACAAGGCTCTCATGAGCTTGTCGAATGGCTCACTACGAACGGATTTTAAGTTGGTAGGCGACAAAATAAACTGACTATCCTGAATGCTGCGCTGTTTTGATGGCTTAATTAGCACAGGGTTTAGAGGTGTATAAAGATTTTAGGCTTCTAAAATTTGATTATTTAAAAAATCCAATCATAAACTCGGTTATTATCATACCTCCTCTAAAATTGGGGAATGGCTCATTATCTTTTTTATTTTAAGGTGATTCTAATGAAAAACAGTTATCAATCCATTGCAGCACTGGCTTTATTTGCGCTATTGTCTACAACAAGTAGTGCAGAAACTGCAAAAAAAACCGAAGCCATGCCCCCAAAACATGAAGGGATGGGCATGCAGCACGGCTCAGGTGGTATGGGAGGCATGGGCGGTATGGGCATGCGCCACGGTATGGGTATGATGGACGGTATGACTGAAGAGCAAAGAGATCAGCATATGCGTGCCATGCAAGACCATATGTTACAAATGCACGATTTGTCCAATCAGATACTCGCTGAAAAAGACCCCAGCAAAAAAGAAGCCCTTAAAACTCAACAGCTGCAACTGATGAAATCACATCATGCACAAATGATGGAAAGCCACTCCCCGATGAAGGAAATGCCTAAAAAATAACCGGGCATTTTAGCTTTGTGTTGCACGTGGTGGCGCATGCTTCATTTTTTACTTGCATTACCACGCTGCAACACGTTCCACAGAGAACGCACGTTACTGTGCAATTGTGTTGATACGATAGTAATGGCTATTTCTTCCATAGCGGCTAACACACAAAGTACCGTAGCAAACTTAAATGGCCACACAGGCCCGCCCAAAAAGGCAGGGTATAGCGATAAACCAACCGCCGCCAACGCACATTTTACTAGCCAAGTATGGTAACTGGTGGCTGCACGGAATTTAACATAGCCGACAATGCCCGGTAACAGAAAGCAAGTGATTACCACCGCCACATAAACCGCTTCTTGACGAACGACTTGGGGCCATAACCACCAGCAACTCAGCGAAATCGTCAAAAATAAAGTCACATCGGCATAAGTATCGAGCTTTGCCCCCAAGTCACTTACTTGGCCGCTTAAGCGTGCGGCTAAGCCATCTAAAGCATCAGACAAAAATGCGGCCGCCAATAGCAGCAAAAATGCTATGCCATAGCCATGCCAAGCCATAAAGAGCAAAACCGGCGAACACACTAAACGGAACAGCGTTAACATATTCGCAATTGTCATTAATTCGGGTGAAATTTTCATAACTGAAAAGTGGCTATCATGGGCACATGATCGGACAAATTCCGCCATGGCGCGTGCATTAAACGTTCACAGGATAACGGCTGCAAACCCCGATAATAGATACGATCTACGGACAAAAAAGGCAGCCACGCCGGAAAGGTTCTAGGCCTGCAACTGTGTAAACTGTAAAACGCTTCTTGCAAGTTTAAATGCTTGGAAAAATAATCTTCCGCCACACATGTCCAATCGTTAAAGTCTCCGGCGACAATTAATGGTGCATCATGGGGTACATGGCTGTCGATACGGTCACATAATATGGCAATCTGCCTTTGGCGCTCTATTGCAAACAAACCAAAATGAATGCAAATAATGTGTATGGGTTTATGGGTTTTAGGTGTGTCGATAACACCGTGCAAAAGGCTGCGGCTGGCTTGGCGAAACGATGAAACATTGATATTTTCCCAGCTTAGCAATGGAAATTTACTTAATATGGCATTACCATGATGGCCGTTACTGTAAGTCGCATTTTTGCTATAGGCATAGTGAGGCCACGCCTCTTTCGCTAAAAACTCAACCTGTGCACAATCCGGCCAGTCATTGATACGCTGTTCGTGGCCTTGATGTTCGCCTTGCATTTCTTGCAAAAATAGCACATCGGCATCGACACTCAGCAATGCCGTACGGATTTGATGTAAGACAAAACGCCGATTACCCGGACTAAAGCCTTTATGAATATTATAGGTGACCACGGTTAAACGTTTTTCAGGCATAGTTGTGGAGTTCAATACATTAATAAGGCCGGTTACGGATGTGCAAACGAAACAATAGCGGTGAGACTGAGGCTTCGATGACAAAAAAAATCAATCCCGTTAATACTATATCCCATTTACCAAGCCCAAGCGCAGAATGTAACACCCAGGTTGGCAACACCGCTTCCGGAAAGACATCTAGCAACCGTGCGCGGCTACTGGAAGCAAAACCAAGACGGCGTTTGGTAAAACTCGCCAGTAAATCACCGCCAATAGATAAGGCCCCAAACCCTGCACCCAGTACAACCGATAGTCCTAGCCAGGGTGCGATCAGTGCAGGAAAAATAACCGCAGCCACTAGCCCCAGCCAGGTTTTTGAAGGCCCAAACAAAGGCCGTTGATCTGTCAACACCAAGCCACCATCCACTGATTGCGCAAAGCGTTTTCCAAACAGGTTACGCATGATAATAGGCGCACCATTTGCAGCACTGATTAAGATTAACGCTTGGGCAATACCGTTTGGCTCAAGATTCATAGTAATACCTGCTTTTGTTGAACGAAATGATTAGATTTTACAACAAAGCTTATCAAGTTTAGCAAGGCTTTATGGCAAGCACTTAATACTCAACATACCGATAGCTTTACTAGCGCAATCTAGGTATCGTTGGCTTTAGTTTATAAGGAGCATGGACAATGATTGAATTGCAAAGTTTTAAGCTGTTAGGCATTACTTTGGCAATAGGTCTGCTTATTGGCCTTGAGCGGGGCTGGCACGCCCGCGATAAAGCCGAAGGCCTGCGTATTGCGGGCTTACGTACCTATGGACTGCTTGCATTGCTGGGCGGGTTGTGTGGCATTCTTGCTGAGCAGACCGGTATTGTATTACTGGGTTTTGCATTTTTGTCACTGACCTGTGTTTTGCTGGTTGCCTACAGCAAAAGCATTAACAAATTTGAAGATTACAGCATTACCAGCTTGATTGCCTCGTTAATCACTTTTATTTTGGGCGCGCTCACCGTATTTGGCCATAGCATCCTGGCATCGGCAACGGCGGTGGTGATTACGCTGTTACTGGGCTTTAAACCCTTGTTGCATAGCTGGCTAAACAAACTAGAACAGCAAGAATTAGATGCCACCCTAAAACTGCTGCTGATTTCCGTAGTTATATTGCCTATTCTTCCTGATCGGAGCTTTGACCCGTGGAAGATCTTTAATCCCTACCATATCTGGTGGATGGTGGTGCTGATTGCCGGTGTGTCATATCTGGGCTATTTTGCCACCCGAATTGTCGGCAACCGTCATGGCCCGGTATTAACCGGTATTTTAGGTGGCTTGGTATCTTCAACTGTTGTCACCTTAAACTTATCTCGGCTATTAAAAACGTCTCCTGGTATGCACAATGCACTGGCAGCCGGTATATTGACCGCCTGCGCCACGCTCTTTATCCGCACTTTACTATTGGCTTCCATTGTCAATGCTGAGCTGTTTAGAATATTGGGAGCTTCAATGTTGGTCATGGCTACTGTCACTTATGTGCTGGCTTTTTTATTATGGCAAAGCAGCCTAAAACTAGAAGTAAAACAGGATGTTAAATTTGAAAATCCTTTTCAGTTGGGTCTGGCGATAAAATTTGGCGCACTCTTGGTTGTTATCCTGTTTTTGTCCAAACTGGGGAATATGTATTTCGGAGATAAGGGGACGTATTTTATGGCTGCCGCATCCGGTATGGCAGATGTAGACCCACTCACGCTATCCATGTCACAAATGACTAACAATGGATTGGCGCTTAATGTAGCAGCGCATGCAATTTTTGTTGCAGTATCGGTCAATTCTGGCGTAAAAAGCATTATCGCTTTTGTTATTGGTGATAAAGCCTTGGGTATTAGAGTTGGAGCCACATTAGCCATTGCGGTTATAGCCGGTTTAATGACGGTTTACAGCGTTTTCAGTATCGATTAGTTATATTCGAGGGAATACAAACCTAGGTTTGTACTCCACTACTAATAATTAATGTTATTCAACTGATATAAAAACGCTGTAAATCAGGGTGATAGCCTAAGAAAAATACCGCTGCCTTTTAAAGACCGGAAGCGGTCGAATCATTACTGTCTTTACTATAAGAAGGTAAATATGTCTAAAAAACAAAGCAACATAAGCGAAAAACAGCGTTATAAAGAAACGCTTAAAGCCTTACAGATAGAACTGGTTAAACTGCAAAACCACATCATCAAGCATGATGATAAAGTGCTTATAATTTTTGAAGGCCGCGATGCTGGCGGTAAAGACGGCACCATAAAGCGCATCACGCAATATTTAAGCCCTAGAGAAACCCGCATTGTCGCGCTGGGCAAGCCTTCCGACCGTGATCTTGGTACTTGGTATTTTCAGCGCTTTACGCAATATCTTCCATGCACACAGGAAATTGTCTTGTTCAACCGCAGTTGGTATAACCGTGCCGGTGTTGAAAAGGTCATGGAATTTTGCAGCAATGAGCAATATCATGAATTTTTGGAAGCAGTGCCCGAATTTGAGCAAATGCTGGTACGCTCGGGCATAAAGTTGTTTAAATACTATCTGGACATCAGTAAAAAAGAACAGAAAAAACGTTTGAAAGACCGCTTACAAAATCCACTCAAACAATGGAAAATAAGCCCTATCGACAAAGCGGCGCAAAAACATTGGCATGAATACAGCGAAGCACGCAATGTTATGTTTGCCAGAACCCATAATATGGTTGCGCCGTGGACGGTGGTGCGTGCCGATAATAAACAGTCGGCGCGTATTAATGTGATTAAAGACATCTTGTTCCGTCTTGATTATTCGGGCAAAAAAGAAAATTTAATACTCCCTGACGCAGATATTGTTTTCAATTATGCAGAAAGCTATCTGGAAAATGGCATGATTGCGCCTTAAATGTCCTTGCAGATTGTCAAGCGAAGTCAGAACGAATCGATTATTCCAAGGGAGGAAGCCGCCATTTTTGGCAACAGAGGTCGGCTTCCTGTTTGCAGATGCCCTGATCCCAATTAAGCTGTGCGGCTACAATTTCCGCCAGATGCATGATTTTGGCATGGGTCAGCTTGGCTAAAATAAGCAGGGGCATCCGGCGTCTCAACAGATCTTCCAGATGCACCACCATTTCATAACGGGCACAAAACACCAAATCGGCATAAATAAAGGGCAAATCGGGGACAATCCGCCTGGCCCAATCCGGATTAGTCTCGATCAATTGAAAAATAACCACAACACGTTTGGCGTGCCGTCTTATCAGCCAATGGATACTGTCATCGTCAATAGCTAATTTTTTGGCTTGGGCGCTAACCGATTGAGACCAGGTTTGAAAATCTGCATCCGGTAACCACGGAAATGACAGGCCAAAGGTTTTACAGGGCGCTTGCAGTTTTAAATTTTTACACAGCGCATCCACAATGTGGGCAGCATCTTCGCGGGCGGAGGTTATTTTTCCGCCAATCGAATTCAACAAACTATTAGGGGCTATTTTTAATTCCCAATCACGGCTTGCAGCTGACGGCGTTAATGCCGAACTCTGTTTTAGTACACGCAGTCCTGCATATTGGCCGATGATATCGGCTTCTGTCCAATGCACCGATTTGAGTAGGCGATTCGCCTCGTCCAACAGATAATCAATGTCATCTTTGTCGACTTTAACCTGCTCAATATCGCCGCTGTAATGCGTATCGGTTGTACCCAGCAAGGTTACGCCGTACCAGGGAATCATAAAAAATACACGGCCATCTTGTTGAGCTGTTAATAACAAGGCTTCATTAGCTAGGACATTAGGCAAAATGAGATGTACGCCTTTAGTTAACCTGCACCAAGCTTGGCCTTGCAAAGTGGCAGCCAGCCATTGGCCTGTGGTGTTAACAATTTGACGGGCATAAATATCCCCTGCCCTAGCGCCTATTTTGTCAAATACATGAGCCCCACAAAGTTGACCTTCTTTTTCGATAAAGCCAGTCACTTCGCAGTAATTAAGCGCCACCGCACCCAGTGCTAACGCGCCATCAATCAATTCCAGCACAAAACGCGCATCATCAGTCTGCGCATCAAGATAAGTAAAGCCGCTTTTTAATGCAACGTCATTCAGATAAGGGAAATGCCGCGTAAACTCTGGGCGGTTAAAATACCGGTGCGCTTCAGAACTACCGGTAACGCTGGCCAATAAATCATAAAGAACTAAGCCTGCTTTCAAACGTAGTGCGCCCAGCCTGCTATTGGCATAAACCGGTACGCCAAATCGCAGCGGCCAGACACGGTGCGGGGCAGATTTCATGAGCATTTGGCGTTCCCGCAAGGCCTTTTTAACCAGTTTGAAATCTAATGTTTCTAAATAACGCAGCCCTCCATGGATCAGCTTGCTGGATGCAGATGAAGTGGCACAGGCCCAGTCGCCTCGGTCAACAATAGCCACTTTTAAACCGCGTAATGCAGCATCATAAGCTGTCCAGGCTCCGTAAATACCGCCGCCACAAATCAGCACATCAAAAGATTGATTATTCAATTTAGAAAAATCTCGGTTCATGGCAGCGTGTTATTTTGAAGACAATAAATCAGTATGACGATCTAATTGCTTACCACCATAACGAAGCGATAAGGCATGCCAGTTTACCCCAAAAAATAAAAACACAACAATGCCTAAACTGAATATAAACGCTTGCGCTAATTGTAACTCATAGGGTATGGGGGTAATGCTCAACAGCAATGCCAATACAACCAGTGATGGCACCAGGCCAAAGACAATAATCAAGGCAATGATAAATACGGGTTGTTCTGCACCAGTGGGTTTGCTATGCGCAAAGCCGGTAACCACTTTAATAATAGTTTGGCCAAATAATACCGCCGAACCAAATGATAATTCAGGGGATTCAATGATGGCGAACAATGATCTACCTACGCTTACATCTACGATTGAAATCACCACCAAGGGCAACACGATAAACAATAAATCCGCTAGCAAAGCATATAACGCAGCTTTTTGATGCGTTTGGTAAGTTTCTTCAGCGTTGCCCACAATGAATGTTTCTTTGTCCATTTCACAAGATTCCTTTTTAAATGTCTTCAGCATTACCAAAATCTTAAGATGCTAAATTTCTAGCTCCCATGCTTATGTATTATTAGTAAGTACCAGAGCCACTTCTTCACAGCTAATGACATCGTTATTACAGCTAAGAATATGATTTGCAAGCCGCATAATGGCCTTCCAGTTGGAGTTATCATTAATAAAGTTAAACGCTTTAGCAAAAAGTTGGTCTAATAATTCGTATTGTGGTTCCTGATCAGTAGAGTAACTTTGTAAATAATCTTTAACTAAGGCCAGATCATCATCGCCACCATAGTTTTTAAGCGATCGCAACGTAATCAGTTTTTCATTAAAAAGCTCGTTATCCGTTTGATAGCTAAATTTAGCCTCTGCTAAAGGGCCTATAAGAAGATTAACGATATCGGCCTCAAAGGCCAAACGATATTCGTCGATAACCTGCAATTTTGTTTCATCGGCACACTTAAATTTTGAATCTAATGCCTTAAATGTTGGCATTAACGATTGAACAAGGCGTCCGCCTTTGATTTTTGCAATGCTACCGTCTTGGCTCATTAGCCCATTGCTATCCCATAGTTGATTTACATTTTTGAATATAATTTTAAAAAAAACCGGGGGTAGATTATAGTCACGGTTATTTAAATAAATACCGGTTGCATGTCCCGCTTCATGGTGTGCAACTCGTTGTTGATAGCCTGCTAAATTTTTATAACGTGGCGCATCCACGGTTTTACTACGGTTCATAACCACCCCCTCAATATGTATTAATTTTTGACCGGTTGCTTGGTTTTTAAACGCGGAAAAGATCGCCTTGATGATCTTAATTCCTGTTAGCCAATCCGGAATTTATAATTTTTGTTTTAAAATGGGTTTTTTAGCGCTGTAATCGCCTGCCTAAATACTAGGGTGGCTATGTGACAGCGGAATATTTTTTACATAGCTAACTAAGCTTAAAGGCAGGCATGGAAACCCTCATTATTAGTTATGATGTAGGTTTCCAGGCTGCCCGATATTATTAAATTCCCTGCTAACATCGTTTTTGCATAAGCACATAAGGTGCTGCTACAAAACTCGCCGGCCTTGAATGACACGCAAGATAATCACAACGACGGCAACAACCAGCAGAATGTGAATGAATCCACCCATAGTGTATGAGGAAACCAAACCTAATGCCCACAGGACAATTAGTATGACGGCTATACTTTCAAGCATGTGCTTCTCCTTAATAGGCCGTCTATCTGACGGCAATTTAAATCACCGATAAATTAACAACGCAGACCCGCCCTACTGACGGGTTATCCACTACTCGAATTTATCTTTTTTAACCAAGGCTTTTAAGCTGTACAGCTAGGTCTCCACGCTGGCTGCACAGCCTACTAAGGCTATTTTTAGTGGCCTTTTTTAATATCTTCTTTGACGTTACCTACGTTTTTTTGAACTTTGCCCACATTTTTTTGGACATTTCCTTCTACTTCCATACCTTTATCGTCCAGCATGACACCGGCAGCTTCCTTGACTTTGCCTTTAACTTCTTCGACTTTTCCTTTCACTTGATCTTTGTTCATGAGTATTCTCCTAATAATGAGTAATGACCTAAAGCGGGACGCATTTCCCACTGATCGGTTATAAGAGTACGCCTAAAATTAAAGGTAGTCGGTGCGGTAACGAACAGATACGAATTAAGTTTTATAAGTATTAAAACAACAAAACCAGCATGGCGTTAGTGACCGATACCCAGCGTTCGCTTAATTTTTGCCCTGCTTTGTAAGCGGGTGGCAAGCTGTCGTTATTGGCCAAAGTAACACCAGTAACATAACCAGCATCGGACAAGTAGACGCTATCCACTGCTGATTGCGCAAATGGAAAAATGCAAATCGCAAAGCTATGTTGCAGAGATACTCTGAATTGCTGCTACCCTTTGAGGCAGCAACTAATGTGGGTGCTTCGTAATGCACTAATTTTGTCAGCAATTAAATGATATGAAAATTCTGAATAGGAGGGTGCGGAATGTCGGATTTGGCGAAGGTATCGTCGTAAGAGTGAATACTTAAGTTATCTTTTAATAAAAAATTATGTTCAGAATTTTCCATTAATTTTCTAAACTCACTCACTGCCGACATAAATAACTGCTCTTGACTAACGTCAGGCAAATGATTTTGGCCACATTGTTCAAGTGCATTAATAACATAAGCAATAGTCATATTATTGGTATCAACGGCCGGTTGATAAATCTCATCTTCATCAGAGTCTTGCTTTTTAAATTCGAAAATCAGCTTGCTGGCTATCAATTTTAATAAAATAGGTTGAATAATAGCTCTTGGTATAACCAGCCGTTTAGCTATTTCGGAGGCCGTTAATGGGTTATTGAGTTGATTGAAATTTTTTATAATTAACTGGGTGATTTGTAGAGCGATGACTTTTTGCAAGGAAAAACTTAAATTAGCGAAGCGGTTATTATTCCGGTAAATCTCATAATTTTGGATAAAAAAGGCCACTTCACAGCCGAGCAGAATAATCATCCAACCTATTTGCAACCAGACAACAAATAACGGTAATGCTGCAAAACTGCCATAAATAGCGTTATAACTTGAAACGCCAATCTGTAAACTAAGATAAGCCCACTGCAAAAAATAATACATAATACCTGTCACAATACCAGCGATAACACCAGCTTTGATATTGATTTTATGATTAGGCATAAAAATAAACATAAAAGCAAACAAGCCAATTATTAGTAATAAAGGCAATAATCCCAGCGCTTTAATGACCAACCAAGTACCAAATTCCGGCAACTGAATAAGGGTTATTAGCCAGGTTATTTCTGTATTTAAAAGTACGGTAATACTGCTGGAGGCTATTAATATAATGGGAGCTAATAACATAAGCGATAAATAATCGCTAAATTTACGGCTTAGTGAACGGCTCTTATTTATTTTCCAGATGTAATTAAACGATTCCTCAATATTACCAATAACGCTAATAATGGTCCAAAACAGCACAACAATACCAATACCGGCAACAATTTCCCCTTTAGTGCTGTCCAATAAATTTCGGGCAAAACTGATTAATTGTAAAACCAGCGTATCTTGTTTTGGCGCTTGCTCAAGGAGGCGCTGTTCCAATATTTTTTCAAAGCCAAAGCCTTTGGCAATGCCAAATAACATGGCGATGACTGGGACTATCGACAATAAGCTATAAAGTGTTAAAGCCGCCGCCCTTAGTAGACACAAATCGCGCGAGAATCCCTGGACGGATAAAAATATTATTTTTAAAGATTTAATAACAGCCGCTTGCAAGGGCACAAATCGTTGCTCCTGTAATAACCATAAGCCTTCTTTAAAAAAACAAATAATATTAAATTTCATAGCTTAGTCTTATTGTATGCGTTCACCTCCCCCTTTGAAAAAGAGGGGGACTGAATGGTTACCTCTTATTTAATAGCGCACTACTCATTTTTTTGAATCAACATATAGGTAACCCCTAAGGCAATGACTACCAGGGATGATGCGCTGATATAGTCTGAATCTAAATGTTTATAATCAAAAACAATAACCTTTCGCGAAATAGCCATTAAAGCCGTGGCAACCACTAATTTAACGGGAATAACATCGCTCCGGATATAAAGTGTTATATTTATAAAAATTTCAATGGCTATTAACACAGCCAGAAACGAGCCAAAGGTTTCCAGCAAATCATTGGTAGTCAGTAGAAGATAAGGCGGTTCGCTGATTTTGTTCCATATCGTATAAAGCACATCAAAAATACTTAGTATAATAACGAATACCATAAGAAAAGCTAAAAATTTTACACCTATGCGTATGGTACCGTGTAAAAGCCGTATAAAGGGATCTTCATGCTCCATAGGCAGCTCTTCATGTTTGCCTATGGTGACGTGTTTTATCAGTTTGTTGCGTAAGTGAGTTATTAACGGACCAATAATATGTTTATGAGAAGCAAAACCGGCAGGGGTAAAATCGTTTTCAAAAAAATTATGCAGCCCTTCCATCTTATTTAATTCTTTAATATCTATTTTTTCAAAGCCCATACTCCAGTAAGGAAACGCACGCTCAACAATGGGTTGTTTTTCAATGATAGTGCAATCATGGTTGCGGGGGTCTTTTTGTATTTTTTTATAGATGCTTTCAACCGTTTCCTCTTCCCCTTCTAAAACTTGAAAAAAGGTCCCGTTGGCATACAGAAGAATTCCGGTTACATTTTTAGCCCCATTATTAGTCCGGCATTGTTTTAATAGTTTTAATAAATCCTCCGGATGCCATTCCTCATTTGCGCTGCTGGCATAAGTTAGCCTGATCATTGTCTTTCTCCTTAAATAATGTAATAACCCACTGTCTATTTATTTTGGGTGTGAATACAACAGTAGCGGATTTACCCCTTTAAATACACGGTATTTAAAGGGGTCTTCAGTTGGATGAAACCACAGACAATGAGTTCATGGCAGGATGCTATGTTTTTTTGGGCTATGGCCCACCACGGACATGCACAGTTGCCAGATAAATCTCACAAATAAAATTAAGCAGTGCAGTGATTAGGCAAAGCATGGCGACAACAAATAAAGGCGCTATTACCACGGCTATATTAACTGCGATAAAGGATCCTAAAAACAATACAGCGACCACCGAGCAGATCAGTAACAAACAGGTTGTGCATAAACCAATGGCGCAATGAATAAGGCGCGCGCGTTGCCTTAAAGATTTTAATTCTGTTTGAATAGCAAGATTATTGTCATTAGCAGATAAGCTCTTGCCGTACAAAAACCGTGATCTGTCAATAATGCGGGCTAAGCGGTTAGTCAGTACGGATAAAATGCTGGCAACACCCGTCAACAAAAACACAGGAGCTACCGCAAGTTGAATGGCATGGGAAATGGTGGTAACAGGGAGTTCTGAAGTCATGAATAGGTCAATGGAACACGTTAATTTTCTTTTTATTGACTGTAATATACAAGAGTGGCTTAAAGACCGGTAGGATTTAGGATATTTTGACTTAAATCATCGAACCCGTTAAAAAAAATGCGGATCGACCGAGGGATCCGCACATGAGGGGAAGGTTAAAACCTAAATGTAATGAACACCTACAAAAAGCCTGGGTCATATAAAACATGAGTTACAGGTTAATTAATAAATAAGTCTGCGTCTGTACGATAGGACACATAAGGATTATTGAAGGCTACCTAAATGAGAGCCCCTACCGTCACCTCCGCTAAATTGGCCTGATTTTCTGTTAAAGTGGAATTTATTTTAAGCCACCTCTAAGGAAGGCTATTCGTATGACATCCCCCATTGACCCCAAAGAAGCGCTGCGTTTGTCATTACGTGAAGCGGCTCTTGAATACCACCAGTTTCCAAGTCCTGGCAAAATCAGCGTTACCCCTACTAAACACCTATCTAATCAACGTGATTTGGCGTTAGCATATTCGCCGGGGGTTGCAGCACCTTGTGAGGAGATCGTCCTCGACCCTGCCAATGTTTTTAAGTATACCGGACGTGGCAATTTGGTTGCCGTGGTAACCAATGGCACAGCAGTACTGGGGCTTGGTAATATCGGCCCGCTAGCTTCCAAACCGGTTATGGAAGGCAAGGCGGTGTTGTTTAAAAAATTTGCCGGTATTGATGTCTTTGATTTAGAAATTAACCAGCTCGATCCGGACAAATTATGTGACATTATTGCAGCCTTAGAACCGACTTTTGGCGGTATTAATTTAGAAGATATTAAAGCCCCGGAATGCTTTTATATCGAGCGCAAACTCAGTGAGCGCATGAAAATACCGGTGTTTCATGATGACCAGCATGGCACGGCTATTATTGTAGCGGCGGCACTTTTGAATGGTTTAAAAATAGTCGGTAAAGATATAAAACACTGTAAATTAGTGGTGTCTGGTGCTGGCGCTGCCGCGCTTGCGTGTTTAAATTTGCTGGTTGAGCTGGGTTTTCCCCTTAAAAATATTTTTGTCACCGATTTAGCGGGAGTGGTTTATCAAGGCCGCGTTGAATTAATGGATGAAGATAAAGCCCGTTTTGCCCAACTGACTGATAAGCGCAGTCTGGCGGAGGTTATAACGGATGCTGATATTTTTTTGGGGCTATCAGCAGGTGGGGTATTAAAGCCGGACATGGCCAAACGCATGGCTAACCGGCCCTTAATCTTTGCGTTAGCCAATCCCACCCCGGAGATATTACCCGAAGAGATTAAAGCAGTACGCAGCGATGCCATTATTGCCACAGGCCGTTCAGATTATCCTAATCAAGTGAATAACGTATTATGTTTTCCGTATGTTTTTAGGGGCGCTTTGGATTGCGGTGCAACTACGGTTAATCTGGCGATGAAAATGGCCGCAGTTAAGGCGATTGCAGATTTAGCGCAAGCCGAGCAATCCGATATCGTGGTGCAAACCTATGGCATTGATACCTTGTCATTTGGCCCGGATTACCTTATCCCCATGCCGTTTGATCCAAGGCTAATGACTAAAATTGCCCCCGCCATTGCCAAGGCCGCCGAAGCGTCCGGAGTCGCCACACGGCCTATTGCCGATATGCCCGCTTATATCGAGAACTTACAGCAGTTTGTTTACTACAGCGGCCCCTTTATGCGGCCTATTTTTCAGGTGATCAAGCAGGTAGCCGCCACTAAAAAACGTATTGTCTTTGCAGAAGGTGAAGAAGAGCGGGTATTGCGGGCGCTGCAAATCATTGTCGATGAGAAAATTGCTAACCCGATTTTGATAGGTCGTCCCGCTGTTTTAGAGCAGCGCATTAAAAAACTTGGTTTACGGCTTAAACCCGGGGTTGATTTTCAAATAGTCAACCCTGAATACGATGAACGTTACCGCGACTATTGGCAAACTTATTTAAGCATGACAGCTCGTAAGGGCATAACCGAACAATACGCCAAATTGGAAATGCGCCGACGGCACACCTTAATTGGTGCCATGCTGGTACATAAAAATGATGCTGATGGGATGATCTGCGGCACGTTTGGTACCCCGGGTTTACATCTGCATTATATTGACCAGGTGCTGGGCAAACGGAGCGGTGTTAATGTTTATGCGGCCATGAACGTATTAATTTTACCGGAACGGCAAATTGTTCTGGTAGACACGCACATCAATGAAAATCCATCCGCTGAACAACTTGCCGAAATAACGTTGTTAGCCGCAGAAAAAATGCGCCATTTAGGTTTGATCCCACGGGTGGCCTTGCTATCTCATTCTAACTTTGGTTCTGCAAATACCGACTCTGCGCAAAAAATGCGCACTACGCTTGCCCTTATTCAGGCACAAGCGCCGGACTTAGAAATTGATGGCGAAATGCAAGGTGATACCGCCCTGGATTTTGATTTATTAAAACAGAGGATGCCCGATTCGCCTTTGCAGGGCAGTGCCAATTTGCTGGTTTTACCCAACCTTGATGCCGCCAATATTGCTTATAATTTGCTCAAAGTTGCCGCAGGCAATGGCATCGCGATCGGTCCCATTTTGCTCGGCTGTGCTAAACCTGTGCATATTCTTACCCAATCTGCAACTGTGCGTCGCATTGTGAATATGACGGGATTATGTGTTGTGGATGCCGTGGAAGCGCAGCAATAAAAGCTAATAGCGGGCATACGGGGATCATATTTTGCTAACAAATAACGGCAAAAGCAAGCCAGTTCGTGGCGGTCAATGGCCCGCCACAGGACGCTATTTCGAAGGGTGGTCGTTACAACGCTATTGTGAAGGGGCTGGCGGCAACGATCAACTAAACGGCTTAACGGCTGATGATATTCTGGTGAGTGGCTTGGGTAAGGGGCAACCAGCAGCGGGATGTCATCTGCTCGTTCGGTTCTGGTAATGTTAATCGGGGTTACTTTGGCAAATAACAATAGCTTGCCCCAATCTTACGAAGCAGGGGTAAAATTAACCCGCTGAGACGGATCTCATGTTGCTATGAAATAATAATTTTTAATTCTATCCGCCCATCCTCCTCCGCTAAAAATCTTGTAAAACGCTATTCGTTTGGTGTAATGTTTATTTGTACTAGACGCTTCCGTTTGAAAACCATCATAAATTTCCAAATGACAAGTACATTATTTACGCGCCTGCTTTCGCGACCGCTATTAAGTGCGATAATAGGCTACCGTTCGCCTAAAAAGCGTAGGTCAATAATAATTCCTTTAAATGAGAGATAAACTATGTCCCAATTTCCGATTGATCTTAGCGCTTATCAGCGCATCACTTTAGATTCAAGTGTTAGCACTTTAACCGCAGAGCAAAAAGCCAGCCTTAAAGCCAATATTCAGTTATGCCGTGATGCTATCGTATTTTTTACTGCCACAGGTGCTGCCAGAGGCGTAGGCGGACATACCGGTGGCCCTTATGATACCGTGCCGGAAGTCATGATTATGGATGCTTTATTCCGTGGCTCCGCTGAAAAATATGTGCCTATATTTTTTGACGAAGCGGGACACCGTGTAGCTACCCAGTATCTGATGTCCACGTTAAATGGCGATTTGCCCGCTGAGCGTTTAATGGAATACCGCGCTGCCCATTCACACTTACCAGGGCATCCTGAGTTAGGTTTAACCCCTGGGGTAAAATTCAGTTCCGGACGCTTAGGCCACATGTGGCCTTATGTTAACGGCGTAGCGATAGCAAACCCCAGCAAAACTCTATTTTGCTTAGGGTCAGATGGTTCGCAACAAGAAGGTAATGATGCGGAAGCGGCACGTTTGGCGGTTGCCCAAAACCTGAACGTTAAGCTGATTATTGATGATAACGACGTCACCATAGCCGGTCATCCGTCCAAATATTTACCCGGTTGCAGCACTGCTAAAACTTTGGCAGGCCATGGTGTTACGGTATTGGAAGGTAACGGCGAAGATATTGATGATTTATACGCACGTATCTGTACGGCTATTAATACACCGGGCCCGGTTGCGGTTATTAATCATCGGCCTATGTGCCCAGGTATTGTTGGCCTTGAAGGTTCAACGCACGGCCATGACGTAGTTTCTGTAAAAGTTGCGCTTGAATATCTTGAATCACATGGACAACAAGCGGCTGCCGATCATTTGAAAAGTATTGCAGCGCCCAAGAACGACGCAAAATTTCTGGGCTCCAGTGACAAATGGGATGCCAACCGTAATGTGTTCGGTGATGCGGCGGTCGCTATTCTTGCCCGCATGAGTGATGCCGAACGGCTTGAAAAAGTACGTGTTATTGACAGCGACCTTGAAGGCTCGTGCGGCTTGAACAAAATTCACAGCGCTTACCCTGACATCTTTATTTCTTCAGGTATTATGGAACGGGGTAATTTCTCGGCTGCCGCAGGTTTTGGTATGGAAGCCGGCAGACAAGGGATTTTTGGCACTTTCAGCGCCTTTTTGGAAATGTGTATTTCCGAAATTACTATGGCAAGACTGAATAAATCCAATGTGCTAAGTCATTTTTCCCACGCCGGGATTGATGATATGGCTGACAATACCTGCCATTTTGGTTTGAACAACATGTTTGCCGACAATGGGCTGAGCGATGGTTTTGATACCAACCTGTATTTTCCTGCTGATCCCTTGCAAATGAAAGCTTGCCTTGAAACCATCTTCTTTAATCCAGGCTTACGCTTCGTTTTTTCAACACGTTCCAAAGTGCCTACAATTTTGAACAGTAATGGCGAGGAATTTTTTGGCGGTGATTACAAATTTGTTTCAGGCAAAGATGAAATTATCCGTGAAGGCACGCAAGGTTACATTGTAAGCTTTGGTGAAGTATTGTACCGTTCACTGGATGCTGTAGAAAAGCTGAAGCAAGAAGGTATTGATGTGGGTTTGATTAACAAGCCAACTTTAAATGCCATTGATGAAGACATGATGACGAAAATCGGTAAATCGCCGATGGTTTTAGTGGTTGAGTCCTTTAACCGTAAAACCGGGCTGGGTAGCCGTATGGGTTCTTGGCTACTAGAACGCGGCTTTACGCCAAAATATGCGCATCTTGGCACCCATATAGAGGGTTGCGGCGGCTTATGGGAACAATTTCCTCACCAAGGGATTGATCCTGCCGGCATTATAGCTAAAGCAAAGACCCTGTTGAAAAAGTAGTCCCTTTCTAAAGGGCTCAGGACAATACCAGAATGGGGTTAATTATCCCCATAACGGCTTGTCCTGAAGCCTTTCTCTTGGATCATACCCCCTAGGTGATCTAAATTATAAATATCGCTCCTTGCGGTGTAACGCCAGTTATTTAAGCTTAGACAGAATCAGATATTGCTGATACTAAATTAGGATAGCATTTGCCCAAAATAACCTAAAGAATAGGAACTGAAGATGGAAAAAACCAAATTTTGTAACCTATCGCTCAGCTGTTCCCAAATAAGGTAACCTTTCCAAAAAATATTCCTTTCTACTTTCGTTAGAAAATGTAATCTTACAAAATTAGTCATTAGATGAGGCTAAGACAACATCAATTTATTACAACCAATTATCTTTACACTATTGTTTAGATTTTTGCTAAGTGTGAATTTCAATTTCAAATAAACAAAAATAAATAATTCGAATCGTTCTTAAATGTATCACTTAAGAAAAATCAGCCTTCTATTTTTTAACGAATCAAAAGTCTAATCTCTTAATAGATCAAGTTACACCCGGGGAATCTCCAAATATGCGATTTATCATTCTGTGAGCCGCAATATCGTAACACTAAAAGTAAGTTAAGCAGTGCACACCAAATTTTGTAACCTAACTATCACCTGTTACCAAATTCTGTAACCTATGTTCCCATAAAAGGTAACCTATCTCAGCAAGCATCCCAAATTCTGTAACCTATGTTCCCATAAAAGGTAACCTAAGCCCCAAAAAACATACCAAATTTAGTAACCTATGCTAACAAATTTAGTAACCTATCATCCCAAATAATGTAACCTATTACCCGTTATTTTACCAAATAATGTAACTTATCATCCCAAATATGGTGACCTATCAACCAATTACTTTTTATATATCAATATCATAATGCCAATATTTTACACAACAACAAATGTTGTTGTTGTTTCTTATAAAAAACAACAACAATAAGGTAACCATTTTTTTGATTTTTTAGGCTAAAAAATACCTCTATATCGATCAGAGCTGGATATTTTTATAAGCATTTGATTTTAAAATAATTTTAATGATGTCTGCTTGGAAAATGATATTAGTTACCATAATTGGTACTTAGAAAATTTTCTTTTAAAATTTGACACTTTTGCTTTTGTTTATTAATATCTGAAGAGTGACAATATTATTATAATATTTTGTAACCTATGAGATTTTAAATGAATGACCTTATCCAAGCATGCAGTGAACCAAATAAAGATGTGGATCATTTCAATAAAGCTGTTGGTACTATTCATATAAAAGTTCAGTCAGGAAATTTAGGGTTAGTGCAGCGTAAATTAATTAATGCTTTTCACTTTTTTGCAAAAGATAATCCTGACAAAGAAACTCATTATGTAAGACGTCAAGATTTATTAACTATGATTAATTATAATTCCAATAACATTACTGAATTCAAAGAAAATGCAAGAAAGCTAACGAGTGTCAGTGTTGAATGGGATTATCTTAGAGAAGACACTGAAAGAGTTTGGGGGGTAAGCAGTATTCTTTCAGAAATAGAATATGTTACAAACGGTATAATTGCCTTTAGTTTTCCTCGCCGAATTCGAGAATTCATGGCGAGGCAAGAACATCGTGGACTTGTATGTATGCAGGTTCAAAAAAAATTTACAATGAGTTATGCCCTTTCACTTTATGAAAATGCAACAATATATCGCGAAAATGCAAGCACTCCAAAATTTACCATTAATGAACTAAAAACTTTATTAGTAGTAAACGATGAAGAAAACCCCACCTATAAGCAATTTAAATATTTAAATAATAAAGTCATCATCCCTGCTATAAAAGAAATTAATGATGTATCAGATATATTTATTGAGCCAATCTATTATAAAAATGGCCGAGCTATTGAATTTATAAGTTTTACGGTTGCAGTTAAGCCGCATTCATTTTTAGAATTTAGCGATGTTCCTAATATTACATCTTTGCATGAACGATTAATATCTTTTGGATGCAATTCTAAATCTGCATTAGACTTAATTGAAAAATATGATATAGAATATATACTTGGAAATTTAGATTATGTTGAGTCGCAATTAGCTACAGAAAATAAAATAAGAAACCCTATGGGGTTTTTTATGGATGCATTAATTAAAGATTATCGAACTAAAGAACCTGATATCGTTAAAAAGGCTCGGGAAAAACGGGACAGTGAGGCCCAGAAAAAAATTGATGAACAAAAAAGAAAATTGGAAAAACAAAATAAAATTGCAGAAAAAAATAGGCTTTTTAAAGAAAATTTAAAGATAAAATATGATTCAATTTCTGAGAGTGAAAAAATAGTTATTCAAGAATCTTTTTTAGCCGATATGCTAAATTCCAATACTATTGTAGCAAAAAAATTTAAAGACAGTGGGCTTAAATCAGTTATGGTTTCTTCTGTATTTTATAATTATTTATTTGACTATTGGAATAAGAATATCGAATAACGCTACAGCATTTTCAATTTAAATTAATTAATAACTTATTGCTGACATTGAACGGGTAGGAAAAACGGAAAATCGCGTATTTTGTCTGCACATTCTATGCAATTAGCGTATTTTAAAATATTGCAATATTTCGCTGTCTCGCGTCAACGTAAAAATTCAGACCCCTCTAAATTAAAAAATCACAACGCCGCCTAAAAAAAATTGTACATTATCACCCATGAGACTAAGCGACCACGACCTGCTGCAACTAACCGAAGAAGAATTACTGGAATTGCCGGAGGATGTCCTGCGTCGATTATCCGTTAAGTTACTCTACGACTTAAAAGAAGCGCGTGAGCGGCTAAAACAAACGTCAAAGAACAGTTCACGGCCACTGGGTAGCGACCTGCCGTGGGACAAGGCCGGTACTGAACCAAGCAATTCTCAGCCACCCCAAGAGCCAGATGAATACGCTGAAGTGGATGAACAACCACGCGATAGCGATAAGGCATCGGAAACCAAACCCGAAAAAACGCAGGACATCATTGACGAAGTACAGCAAGCAGTGGACTCGGAAGATGCTGCGAGCGACAAACGGAAACCCGGTAAACAACCTGGGGCACCTGGCTACGGGCGGGAGCAAAAAATAGCTATCACAGCTGAAGAACACCATTACCCAGCAGGTTGTGCACGGTGTGACCGTGAATTACCCCCAAACGCAGCCAAAGC